>NZ_LXJL01000019.1:0-19119 GCF_001641215.1 Gardnerella sp. 30-4
AAAATACCATTCTTAATTCTATTCTCGATAATTTTTAATGCAATTTTTCACAATCGCAAAATTATCTCAATACGGCACCAATAGAAGAACGCAATTTTAAGCCAGCAGGTATTTGCCCAACTCCATGAGACATATCTGGGAATGCTGGCTCAGGCCCATGATTCATTAATCTCAAAGCTTCACGCACTGCCAACGACCCTAATTGTTGCATATCGAGACTCACAGTTGTAAGAGGTGGGAAAAAATCACTTATTGCCGGAATATCGCCGAAACCAACAACACTAATATCACTTGGAATTTTCAAACCGTGCTCATACAAGGAACGCACAACTCCTACTGCCTGCTCATCGCTTGAAGCAACAATAACAGTCGGCAATGCAATGCCATCTATGCCAAATTTCTCAATCATATGATTCATTCGCGCGTAGCTTTCAGAAGACTTCCACGAAGTACATTGCACAATATGCGAATGAATACCTTGAGCAGTTGAAAGTGAACGCCATGCAATGAGTCGCGTTGCAGCGCCTCTCCATTGCGAAGGACCTGCTATGTAAATGGCATTTCGATGTCCATAATGCGCAATAAGTGACACAATATCGTTCATTGCGCGAGATTGATTAATACCAATCATTGAATACTCAACGTTGCTATGAGAACGCAACATATTCATGCCTTCATGCGCGCTTATTGCACCATGAGTAGCAGTAACACATACGCACGGCTTAAGAATACGCGTACGACACAGTGACGTAAATATTGCATCTGTTGGAGCGTCAATTATTAATCCGTCGACATTTTGCTCTTCAAAACTCTCGCATAAATCTTGAATATCACTTTGTTCACATAATGTTTCGTTGACCATGCTAATAGAAAGAAAAAGACCGCGAGATTTTGCTTGCGCTTCTATAGGAGCAATAATGTTTCGAGATGTTCTATTTTCTGCACCAACAATAAGCCCTAAAGTACGCGATTTCTTAGTTGCTAATGCGCGTGCTGAATTACTCGGATAATACCCAAGCTGCTCAATAACTCGCAGAACTTTAATTCGCGTGCTAGCAGAAACATCAGGAGAATTATTAATAACGCGAGAAACAGTTTGATGACTTACACCAGCAGCGTGCGCAACATCGATCATTGACACGCGTTTTGCTTCATTTTTTGCCATATGCACCCTCGCTTATAAATGCCAAGACAATCTGTGCAAATCGCTAGGACCTACTTTTTTAATGGCATTGCGATGAGCTAAAGAACCGTAACCCTTATTACTTGCCCAATCGTAGGCTGCATATTGCGGATTTTTAGCAAGAGATACCATAAGATTATCCCTAGTAACTTTTGCCAAAACTGCAGCTGCAGCTACGCTCGCACACTGCCTGTCTGCTTTTACTAAAGTATGAACTTTTACAGGCTCATGAACGTAAGGAGCGTCAAAAGTATTTGCGACTTTGTCAATATAATCGCAAGGTCCATCCAATATTGCGGCAATACGAAAGTTTGAATTCGCACGCGTATCCGCATTTACGCTAAAACTTAACTTTTTAATATCTTCTTCAACTTTAGAAATTGCTTTTAACGCAGCGACACCAAGCGCATAGCTAATACCCCACTCATCAATTTCTGTGTTAGTGCAAGACCCGACTGCCCAAGTTGTACACCATTTTTGCAACGGTTCATAAAGCTCTTCTCGACGCTTTTCACTAAGCAATTTAGAATCAGCTAAGCCTTCAGGCATATAGTTTTCTTTTACTTGTTTAATTCCAATAACTGCAGCTCCTACCATCACAGGACCTGCAAGAGAGCCTCTTCCTACTTCGTCAAGACCAATCACCCAATCATAGCCTTCGCAAAGCAGATCTTGCTCATATTTAAACGATGGAATAAGCGGTATATTGGATGATTTATTTGGCATAATTGAAATCAGTTGATATAAGTCGCGCTAATATAATTTCGTTAATACTCATTGCGCTAATACTTTTATTTTGCAGGACGATCAGGCACATTGTTAAAATCATCATGGTGTTCGTCTAAAAGACCAATTCGATCAAGCGGCCACGATCTAAACACAGCAACGCCCTCGATTTTGGAAATCGGAACTAAACCGTCATCGCCATCATTGCGATGATATCGTGAATCCGCAGAATTAGAACGATTATCGCCCAAAACAAACACGTGACCAGCTTTAACTTTTACTTTAAATGGAAAAGCACTCGGGTCAACACCAGGACGAATATAGGAAGATTCTCGTATTGGAACACCGTTCACAACAATAGGCTGCCCAGCGCCTTTACATTCAACAGTATCTCCAGGCAAACCAATAAGACGCTTAATTAAATCCTTGCCAACAGCACCGGAAGAATTTTCACCACTCAACCAATGTGCAGGATCCTCAAAAACAACAATATCTCCACGTTTTAATGGGAATAAGCGCGGAGTTAGCTTAGTCGTAATAACATAATCGCCAATATGAATAGTATCTAGCATAGAGCCAGAAGGAATTGTGTAAGCTCCAAATAGGAACACACGAATAAGTATCACTACTAATACTGGAATACCGAACCATGTTATAGCATCGCGCAAAGTTAGGCGGTCATTTTTAGCACGCTTAGAATGTGCAAAATGCTTACCTTTTCTATTTTTGCGCTTAAACATGCGAGAGCCGGAAGGTAAATCTCCTTCCGGCTCTGGTGGAACCGGTGAAGGATCTATACCATGACCCGCTACTGAAACGATATGAGTATCGCTAATTTGCGTGTCATCAGTCATAACAAATACCCTTCACATAAGTTCCATTTTACTTAGCAGAGTTATCGCGACGCTCGGCAATACGAGCAGCCTTACCACGCAAAGCGCGCAAGTAGTAAAGCTTAGCGCGACGAACGCGACCGCTACGAACCAGCTTAATCGAATCGATAGCTGGAGAATGAAGTGGGAAACGACGCTCAACACCAGTGCCGAAGCTCACCTTACGAACAACGAAAGTTTCACGCACGCCAGCACCCTTACGAGCAATCACAACGCCGGTGAAAGTCTGAATACGAGTGTTGTTGCCTTCCTGAATCTTAACGTTGACATCAACGGTATCGCCAGGACGGAAAGCTGGAATTTCTTCAGCAGCCTTAAGATGCTTAGCATCAAATGCTTCTACAGCATTTACCATAATATTCCTCCATCGCCGCCGCATATCGACGCATAGTAAGCGTTAGCAACAAATGTGCTACGCAATTCTTTCCCCAAAAAGTTCGCTTTTTAGGGGGCTTCCGATCCGCGCAATCTTAAATAAGAAGCGACTAGACCTAAAAGATAAAAGAACTATGCGGCATCCCTTTATCGAAAGCATACAAATACCAAATTATGCTCAATAATGGACATTATTGAGCATAATTCCGCACTATTCCGCACTATTTCAGCGCACAACTCCATCGAGAGGAGCAGTTTCAACTGTACGAGTCAACTCGTCATCATCAGCGTCATAATCAAACAACTCGCCGTAACGACCCCAGCTAATTGCAATATCAAACTGCTGACGTGCCAAAGCATCCGTGTGCTTACTGCGCAACAAATCCAAAATCAGCTCGCCACGAAGCTTTCCGTTACGATTCCTACTCAAAGCTTGATCAATTGCGTGCACAAGAGGTGCATGTTCAATCGCAAGACGAGCAAAAACTTGCTTACTGTGCAAAATATCGGCATTATGCCACTCTTCACCCTCAGAAGTAATAGTAATATGACCGTTTTCTGCAGTAAGTAAATTAAGCATCGTGCCCGCATCGACAAGTGGGAACAAATCATCAATCTCAAACGACAAATCAGCTGCCAAATCAGCCAAATCAATGCCATCTGGGTTTTCAGAAATCACGTCAAGCAAACCAGCCATACCACCTGGTGTAGCGTTTGGAAGCAAATGAACAGCCACAGGCTCTGCCTTTGCCTCACCTGCTTCAGCTTCATCCTCACTTTGCTTATCTTCATCTTCATCGTCATGGTGGCGCTGAATAAGCATATCTGCAATTGCTGCAGCTTCGTTATCTTCAGCATCTTCATTAGTTGCATTATTTGCTTGATCTTGAGAATCAGCATCTTCGGAAGCGTCTTGCTCTGCAGCGCTTTCTGGAGCAGAACCAGTCAAAATAGCATACAGATTATCAACCATCGCTTCAAATTCAGCACTGTGCTTATCTCGAGGACGAGGCAAATCAACATTCACATCAGCAATTAAGTGACCTGGATGAGATCCAAGAACCACAACGCGATCAGCCATTTGCACAGCTTCTTCAATATTGTGCGTCACAATAAGCACAGACTTAATATCTCGCTCCTCGCTAGACCACAGCTTAAGAACTTCCTGACGCAAGTTTTCTGCAGTAAGCACATCGAGAGCAGAGAATGGCTCGTCCATAAACAATGCATCCGGTCGTAGCACCAACGCGCGCGCAATACCAACTCGCTGACGCATACCGCCGGAAAGTTCCTTAGGATATGCTGTTTCAAAGCCGTCCAAACCGATTGCGTCAATTGCAGCTAAAGCAAGCTCAGTACGCTTTTCTTTACTAACGCCTCTAGCGCGCAAACCAAGTTCCACATTGTCTTGTACTGTAAGCCACGGCATAAGAGCGAAGGTTTGAAATACGATTGCAACCCCTGGGTTTGGGCCTGTCAGCTCGCGTCCGCGATATGTTACTGTGCCTTCTGTTGGCTGCACAAGACCAGCCATTGTTCGTAGGAAAGTTGATTTTCCAGCACCAGAACGTCCTAATATTGCTACGATTTCACCTTCGCGAAGGGTGAAAGAAATATCGTGCAAAACGTGCTGAGTAGTGCCACTGTCAGAAGTGAAGCTTTGACTGATGTGCTTTGCGTCGATAATATCGCTTGTAATTGAGGATTGCACTTTTTTTGCATTGCTCTTTAAAGTATTCATAATTTTGCCAATCTTTTTCATAAAATTTTGTTATTTTAAGCGATTTATTAGTAAATTTTATTAGTCGATTTATTAGTCGATTTAATTCAATACGTAACGTTTTTCGGAAATACGTTGCATTGGCGACCAGAATAATCGGTTGCTTAAAACAACAATCAAGCTCATAACAGTTACGCCAACTAAAGTGCGCGCAGAATCTCCTAAAGTGGTTGCATTAGTAATATATGCACCCAAACCCTGAGTTTCCATGTGGTTCTTTCCATATTCCACAATCTCAGACACAATCGAAGCATTCCATGCACCGCCTGCAGCTGTAATACCGCCAGTGCACCATGAACCGAAAATAGATGGCAAAATAAGCGTCTTCCATCGCAAAGTACGATCCAAGCGGAAGCTGCGCGTCATTTCACGCAAATCATCAGGAATAGCACTAGCACCTGCAATAACATTGAATAGAATGTACCATTGCGTGCCAAGAGCCATCAAAATAATGCTTCCCCAACCAAGATCAATATGCCAAGCCATAAACCAAGCCATAGCAAACGGGAAGATGAAGTTTGCTGGGAAGCTAGCAAGAATTTGCACTATAGGCTGCATAATACGCGAAATCTTAGGATTCATGCCGATTACAACACCAACAGGAACCCAAATAAACGAGCTTATTAAAATCAACGCAGCAACGCGCATAAAAGTGATGCCACCAAGCATGCCTGCAGTAATAAACTCATGCAAACCTGCAGTTGTATACACAAAGTAAAGCATATGAGCAGCACCAGCAGCCACAATAATTATCATAATAACGTTAAATACCCAATCACCAAGCTTATGCTGAGCAGCCTTGTGAGGCCACTTGGAGCCTGTGCGACCGAATGGGCGCGTTACTTTTTCAAGCCACTCGCGAATTGGCAAAAACAGTTTACTAATAACTTCATCTGCATGAGAGTGACGAATAAGAGTCAAAATAGCACTGTGACGCTCATTATCAGATGCGCTTTGCGTAATACGGAAACGCTCAGCCCAAGCTGTAAGCGGTTTCCACAAGAAGAAGTCAAGTGCCAAAACAACAATCACCATCGACAAAATAGCCCACCAAATAAGACCAAGCTTATTTTCGGCAGCAGCTTGTGCCACAAAACTACCGATGCCAGGAAGAGCGTAAGTGTGATTATTTACGGAAATCATTTCCGAAGCTGTAAGGAAGAACCATCCGCCTCCAACAGACATCATGCAATTCCAAAGCAGCGGAATCATTGCGTTAGGCATGTCTAGCACCCAGAAACGTTGCCAATGCGTGAGTTGCAAACTACGAACTGCCTCATCCAGTTCCTTTGGCTCGCTGAGCAGCGAACGGTGGAACGAAAAAGTCATATTCCATGCTTGACTCGTAAAAATAGCAAAAATCGAAGCGGCTTCAACACCAAGCATCGATCCAGGGAAAATTACCAACCAAATGGTGACAGTTGCCGAAAGGAAGCCAAGAATTGGAACTGATTGCAAAATATCTAGAAGAGGAATAAGCACCTTGCCAAGCCTACGACTGCGAGCTGCAAGAGAGCCATAAACAATAGTAAAGATAAGAGATGCAACTAATGCGATCAGCATGCGAAATACTGAGCGCAAAGTGTAGTAAGGCAGATTGATTAAGTCCGTGGATACCTTAGATGGTATGCCACTTGGACCAATCGGTTGATTTATGCGCTGAATAAGGAAGGCAGTTACGCCAAAAACGGCAATAATGCCAACGCACACAATAATGTCCGACCAGAAACGAGTGTTCTCGTCGACTTGCACGCCTGCGCTTTCTTTGCGCGAAGTTGTAAATACGGTCATAATAAAGTCCTCGAATAGGCAATAAGTGGGTTCACTTTCGTGTATTTTTTATTTCTATTCATTTATTACGCAGATATCTATTGAGATTTCTATGCGAATTTCTATTTAGATTTTCGTAAATTCTTGCGTAGCCGTATCACCATTGATTACGTTACAGGCGCAAATAACTAGAACTCACGTTTTAACTCCACAAATTATATTTCGTAAGTTATATTTCGTAAGTTATATATTTCGCAAGTTTTGCAACCTAAATTCGGTGATTGCCGGCTTCATATATTCAGGAGGAACATCCGAACTACTACTGCCAATAGTGTCGGAGCCTTCATCAGTACGAGTACTAGAATTATGGCTTTTACTGTCATGTTTCACGGCAAATCACCTCCTTAAGTTAGTGCGCTGCCGGCGCAAATCTTCATCATTGAATCGGAGGTTTACAAGAGAACAGAGGCGCACCAAAACACACAAACGCATATTAAGCGTGCCACGTCGTTCAAGCTTCAGCTTCGCAGGGCGGTGGCGTTGCATTAGTCGAAGCCTTGAATTCGACAACGACTGTTAACCAGCGTGCAGTGTCTCCACTGTGTTGCGGCAGCAACCCGTATCCCCGTGGTAGCCTTACCTACCGACCGTGCTCATTATAAATTATTGTTGCAGTTGTGTCAACATGCAGCAAAACACATTGCAATGCCGCAAAAGGCGCAGCTTTATCGTTTAAAAATAGGATTTTTACGCAATAAAAAAGCTTTCGGCTTTGAATGAGCCCCTAGTAGCTCAAACAAAACCGAAAGCCAAACACACCCAACAGCAGAAAAAGCAAACAAGAACTAGCAAATGCCGTGAAAAAAGGAATTTTAGCAAAACAGCATAGCCAGTAAAACAAGCAAACTTAAATCCGCCAGAGCAAAGAGCCCTACACTCTATGCCATTGTTGAGTGCAAGATTATTGCGGTGAGCGCATTCATATTTGAAATACGCTCACCATGTACATTTAGCGCTTTAGCTTAGTGACGGATCTTGCGAAGAGCAGCACCCATGCCAGCAAGCACAGAAGCAGCAACAGCAGCCATAGCTACAGCAGCACCAGTCTTAGCTAAACCAGCGGCAGCGGCACCGTTTGCACCAGCAGCACCGTTTGCACCAGCGGCAGCACCGTTAGCATTGTTGTTCTGCTGAGCAGAAGCCTTGGTATCCTTACCCTTCTGAGTAGTAGCCTTAACTTCCTTACCAAACTTGCTATTCATAGCAGAAGCATAAGCTTCATTCATGCCTGGAATAGACTTCAGCTTTGGATCCAAAGGATCAGAAGTCTTAACTGGTGGCAACAAAGATGGATCTACACCGCCAGCAACAGCCTCATTGTAAGCAGCCTTGTAAAGAGCCAAAGCCTTATTGTAAATTGCTTCAGCCTTGAGAGCCTTCTTCAAAGCATCATCATAATTACCCTTAGCGGTCTGCCAAGCAGCAAGAGTACGAGTCACATGAGCAGCAGCACGCTTCATGGTATCAAACAAACGAGTCTCGGTAGCAGAATCGTTCACACCAGAAGCCTTGAAGAGCTGGTAAGCACGCTCAGCAGCATCAAAATCAGCCTTGCGCTTGTTGTACTCAGCCTGAGCTGCAACAGCAGCCTTATAAGCATCCATAAGGTTCTTCTTGGCAATAGCAAACTCGTTATCAGCATTGTCCAAGTTCATCTTAGCAAGACGAACCTTGTTAATAAGAGCCATCTTAATATCATGCTCAGTTAAATCTGGCTTAGCGCAATGATCGAGAACATACTTCGCACCAAGATATTTATCCTGAAGGTCAGCTACAGTGCGAGATTGCTCATCAAAAGCCTTCTGAGAAGTTACATGAGCATTGTAAGCATCCACATACTTCTGAACCCTCTCAAACAAATTATGTGAGACTGCAGCTGGATCAGCAGTATTTTCCAACAAGCCAGAAGCGTTAGTCTTAGTATAATGTTCAGCTTCAGAATCCTTTGCAGGAGCTGGAGAAACAGTCATACCATTAAGAACAGTCTGGGCACCAATATAAGTATCGTAAGCAGCGTCTGCAACGCGCTTAGCATCCTTATGATAAGGCGCTGGTACTGGGCACACTGTGCTGTAAGCCATTGCTGGAGCAGCAAAAGCGAAACCAGAGAGGAGGGTGGCGCCAGCAGCAAATGCGGCGATAGCCTTCTTATTCAACATAATATTTTCCTTTCTTCTTCTCCTTCGCACCATGTGTGCGAAGAAAAATCTAAATATTCACAACTTAAGTTTTTGTGAATAACTACCAGCGCAGAACGTCTGGCTGGAAGCTGCTATTAACATACCCCCCCCCCGTTCGCAAAAGTCAAGAGCAGACACGCAGCTCATTAACAAAAAACATCGATGTTTTTGCGGAAATATTTCAGTCAAACTATTTTTAAGAGTAAAAAATACAGTATTATGCGTTATTTTTCGTAAAAATGTCAATTTCAAGGTTTTTAAAGATTTTTCTCAGAAAACTCTCAGGAAACTCTTTAATACTCCCCCAACCAGCCGCAAAACCGTTGCAAAACCGCCATTCTGACGCGACACGCCGCGCGCTCTACGCAGTCTAACGATTACAAAACTCAGCGACAGATGCTAAACAAAAAAGCCTCTTGACGAATTAACGCCAAGAGGCTTATAAATCAACAATCGCTAAAAACGATTGCCTATATGACTACTATCTTACTTGCGATGAGCGCGATAGAAGCGAATCAAGCTCTGTGTAGAAGCATCCTGAGCTGCCAAAGCTTCATCATCCTTAGAAATTGCAGGAGTAATCTGCTTTGCAAGCTGCTTGCCAAGCTCCACACCCCACTGATCGTAGGAATCCAAGCCCCACACAGTGCCTTCAACGAAGGTAATGTGCTCGTAGAGAGCAATAAGCTCGCCCAAGCTAAATGGAGTCAAAGCATCGCCGAAAATGGACGTGGTTGGACGGTTGCCCTTGAACACGCGAGCTGGCACAATCTCCTCTGGAGTGCCTTCAGCGCGAACTTCATCAGCAGTCTTGCCGAAAGCAAGAGCCTTAGTCTGTGCAAGATAGTTGCCCAAGAAGAGCTCGTGCACATCCTGATCGCCATCCTTAGTAGGATTTGGCGTGTTCACGAAAGCAATGAAATCAGCTGGAATAAGCTGAGTGCCCTGGTGAATCAACTGGTAGAAAGCGTGCTGGCCGTTAGTACCTGGCTCACCCCAGAAGATTTCGCCGGTTTCGCTTGTTACAGGAGTGCCGTCCCAGCGCACAGACTTACCGTTGGATTCCATGGTGAGCTGCTGCAAATAAGCTGGGAAGCGGTGCAAGTATTGATCGTATGGAAGCACAGCGTGAGAAGCAACCTTGTAGAAGTTGCGGTACCAAACGTTGAGCATACCGAGAAGCACAACAACGTTCTTCTCGAATGGAGTCTCAGCGAAGTAAGTATCGATTGCATGGAAGCCCTTCAAGAACTCTTCGAAGCGCTCTGGACCGAGAACAACAGCCAAAGAAGTGCCGACAGCGGAATCCACAGAGTAACGACCGCCAACCCAGCTCCAGAAGCCAAAAGCGTTGGTTGGGTTGATGCCGAACTCTTCAACCTTTTCGAGGTTGGTGGAAACAGCCACGAAGTGCTTAGCAACAGCTTCAGCCTTCTTTGCGTCGCTTCCGTCAATAGCACTGCACTCCTGAAGCTTATTCAGCAACCAAGTGCGAGCGGTGCGAGCGTTGGTCAAAGTCTCCAAAGTAGTGAAGGTCTTGGAAACAATGATGAACAAAGT
Source organism: Gardnerella sp. 30-4 (assembly GCF_001641215.1). Classification (NCBI taxonomy): domain Bacteria; kingdom Bacillati; phylum Actinomycetota; class Actinomycetes; order Bifidobacteriales; family Bifidobacteriaceae; genus Gardnerella; species Gardnerella sp. 30-4. The sequence goes on from NZ_LXJL01000019.1 coordinate 10,528, forward strand.
GGTTTCTGGATCCAAATCCTTGGTCTTTTCTGCCATATCGTTTGGATCAATGTTAGAAACGTAGCGAGCGCTAATACCAGCGTCAGCATATGGCTTCAAAGCTTCGTAAACCATGACCGGACCCAAATCAGAGCCGCCGATACCAATGTTTACAACGGTCTTAATGTTCTTGCCGGTAACGCCCTTCCAAGCGCCGGAACGAACTTCGTTAGCGAAATCGTAAATGCGACCCAACACTTCACGCACGTCTGCAACGGTATCTTGACCGTCAACAATGAACTTGCCAGCATCCTCTGCAGGACGACGCAAAGCAGTGTGCAAAACTGCACGATCTTCTGTATTATTAATGTGCACGCCAGTGTACATTGCCTTAGTGCGCTCGTCAAGCTTAACTGCCTTTGCAAGGTCTGCGAAAAGCTTAAGAGTTTCAGGCTTAATTAAATTCTTAGAAAGATCGAAGTGGAGATCTCCAGCTTCGAAGCTCAACTTATCCACGCGATTTGCATCCTCAGCAAACCACTTCTTCAGGCAAACACCTTCTGATTGCAACTCGTCGTAATGCTTCTGCAATGCAGCCCACTCTGGGGTTTTTACGGCGTCAACTGGCGGATTGATGGCCATTTCTAGGTCCTTTCATTTCTTCAACTTACGTGACAGCAATCGTCACTATAGTCCAATTCACAAGATACTCACAAAAGCAGACAGAAACACGCGAAGCTTAACACAAAAATGAACACAATCACACTGGTGCTGCGCGAAAGCAGGTCGTCGCGCCTGCGAGGAAAGAAATCCCACAAAACTCGCGCCACACTAAACGAATTGCAATACAAACTATGCAATACTTGCTTAATGACTATTATATTTTGTACGGCGCGCCCATTGGACAAATTTAAAAATATGATATATAGTAATTGATTTGTGCGCGAGTCGCGAATGCGTCTCGGGCAACATGCCGCTTTAGCTCAGTCGGTAGAGCGTCTCCCTCGTAATGAGAAGGTCGACAGTTCGATTCTGTCAAGCGGCTCTCTGACTCGCTCGAGTGTATTAATACTTTTGATTTGTTTTTATTCGCTCGATTATTTATATGAGTCTATGCGCGAGTGGCGGAATGGTAGACGCGCAGGATTTAGGTTCCTGTGTCTTACGACGTGTGGGTTCAAGTCCCATCTCGCGCACGAAATTTTTCGCTTATTCAGTAATAAATGCTTATTCGGTAATAAATAATGCCTGCAACTCCGGCAAAAGCGCGCGCAAAGCATTACCTCTGTGCGAAATAGCATTCTTTTCTTCTTGAGTCAGCTCCGCGCTAGTCAAACCTTTCATTTGCACACCATCGCGAATAGGCTGAAGATCTGGCACAAATAGCGGATCATAGCCGAAACCGTTAGTTCCGTGCACCTCGCGCAACAAGTGACCAACCATTTCTCCGACTCGAACAGTCTCAAAGCCGTGAGAATGCGACATAACACTGCCTTCAGGAACCTCACTGCACCCATCCGGAATAGCAAGAGCTGCAGCACAACGAAAACGAGCAGTACGACATTGATCTGGAATATCAGAAAGTTGGCGCAAAAGAAGCTCATTATTAGCTTTATCGTCCCCATGCACACCACTCCACCTGGCAGAAAGAATACCAGGGGCAGCACCAAGCACGTCGACAATAAGACCCGAATCGTCTGCAATAGCAGGATAACCTGTTCTTGCAGCAACATCACGCGCTTTGAGCAAAGCATTCTGTTCAAAAGTCACGCCAGTTTCCACAGGATCAGGCAAGCCAAGAGAACCTGCAGTTACTAACTCGAAACTGTTTGCCAGCTTCGACAATTGCTCCTCTAAAATTTGCTTAATTTCAACGAGTTTTCCCTCATTATGTGTTGCCACAATAAGCTTCACGCCCGTTCTCCTTCAATCTCTTCTATTTTGCTAAAGCGGCTTTTTGAGCAGCTTGCAATTCGCGATTACCTTTAGTTGCCAAATCAAGTAACGTATTTAATTCGTCGCGATTAAATGGACGATGTTCTGCAGTGCCTTGAATTTCAATGAAAGTGCCGGAACCTGTCATAGCTACGTTCATATCTGTCATAGCTTGACTGTCTTCAACATAAGGCAAATCAAGCATAGGCGTGCCGTTAATAACGCCTACAGAAACAGCGGAAATAGAATCCTTAATAACACTTGCAGCAGAGCGAATATGACCATTCTTTTCTGCCCAATTAAGCGCATCTACCAAAGCTACATAAGCTCCAGTTACAGAAGCAGTACGAGTTCCACCATCCGCTTGCAACACGTCGCAATCAATTTGAATCTGGCACTCACCCATTGCTTTCATATCGACTACACCGCGCAAGCAGCGACCAATAAGACGACTAATTTCGTGAGTGCGACCACCAATTTTTCCACGCACAGATTCGCGATCAGTTCGCTCAGCTGTTGCTCTAGGAAGCATAGAATATTCGGCAGTTACCCAACCCAAACCGGAATCTCTACGCCAACGAGGCACACCAACCGTAAAAGTTGCAGTGCACATTACGCGCGTATTGCCACACTCAATAAGCACAGAACCTTCAGGAACATCAGTAAATTTACGTGTTATGCGCACAGGTCGGAGCTCGTCAACATTACGACCGTCAACGCGAATTGGTTTTACAGATTCCAACATATCCTTGATTTGAGTCATACCTCACAAATTTAGCACGTGGCTGTTATCTTCTATTTCTTCTTCTTAGCGCGCAGCAATTTTGTACTAAAGCTGCTCAGAAAGCTTCATCCACTCATCCTCAAGAGCACTGGTTTCTTGCTCGTTTTTTTGGAGATCTTCGTTAAGAGATTGAAGTCCAACAAAGTCACTTGGGTTATGCGCAGCCATTTGCGCTTCAATTTGCGACTTTTCTTCTTCAAGCTTTGTAAGTTTTCGCTCGATTGCAGAAACTCGCCTTGCAGCATCGTGATAGGCTTTGCCTGTAAGTTTTGGCTCAGCTACTGTACTTTCTGAACTTTCTTTAGTTGTAGAATTTGCAGTACTTGAAGCATTCACAGTACTCGCAGTACTAATGCTATTTTCGTGATCACGCTGCAACTTTTCTACAATTTGCAAATACTCATCTACACCGCCTGGAAGGTGACGAATTTTGCCGTCAATAAGCGCAAATTGCTGGTCTGTTACGCGCTCAAGCAAGTAGCGATCGTGCGAAACAACAATCAAAGTGCCGGGCCAAGTATCGAGCAAATCCTCCATAACTGCAAGCATGTCAGTGTCAAGATCGTTTCCAGGCTCATCCATAATCAGCACGTTTGGCTCGTTTAGCAAAATCAGCAGCAACTGCATACGGCGCTTTTGACCGCCCGAAAGATCCGCAATTGGTGTCATAAGCTGCTCGGGCTTAAAACCAAGCCTTTCCATAAGCTGACCTGGAGTCACTTCTTTGCCATCGATAATATAGCTAGGCTTATAGCGACTTAAAACTTCTTTTACTTTATATTTTCCAAGCTTTTCAAGCTCTTCTAGCCGCTGCGAAAGCACAGCAAATTTTACAGTCTTGCCGATATTTACGTGTCCAAGCGTAGGCTTTAGAGACCCGTCAATAATGCTTAATAATGTTGATTTTCCTGCTCCATTCGCACCCACAATTCCAAAACGATCGCCTGGGCCTATAAGCCAAGTTGCATCGTCTAAAATCATGCGTCCAGTAATAGTTTTGCGCGATGCAGCTGAAGTTTCTGCAATGTTTTCTGCGCTCGTAGCAGTATTTTCAGAAGTATTTTCCGCAGTATTTTCAAAAGAATTTTCTTGACTCTCGTCAACGGCAATAGTAACGCTTCCTACGTGAGTTGGTTGCGCAAAAGCAGATTCTACAATATCGACTTTATTTGATTTTTCTGCATTATCTTCATCTAAAGATGCGTTTTCTACAATATCCGGATCGATATTTTTTAGCTGCTGAGCGTTGTCGAAAATTTGCGTAACGTCAATTAAATCAACAACTTGCTTACCAAGACGCGAAGTTGCCATTTTCTTCAATTCAAGAGTGTCTCTTAGCGGCGGCACATCTGCAATAAGCTCACGCGCTTGCTTTACGTGGAATTTTTGCTTAGTAGAACGCGCACGAGCACCCCTAGAAAGCCAAGCTAACTCTTTTCTTGCCAAATTTCTGCGACGCTCTTCGCGCACATCCGCTTGGCGTTCACGCTCCACGCGTTGCATCATATAAGCGCTGTAACCACCCTCGAAAGGATCAATTACGCCGTCGTGCACTTCCCACATCGAAGTGCAAACCTCATCCAAGAACCAACGGTCGTGCGTCACAATCAAAAGCGCACCTTGACCGTCCTGCCAACGGTGAAGAAGATGCTCCGCAAGCCAATGAATCGTCACAACGTCCAAATGATTCGTAGGCTCATCCAAAGCCAAAATATCCCAATCGTGCAACAATAATCTTGCTAAATCTGCGCGCCTGCGCTGGCCTCCAGAAAGCGTGCCTACTTTTGCTTCCAAATTTATGCCACCAAGAAGCGCTTCTACAATTTCGCGTGAACGCTGATCTGCAGCCCACTCGTAATCTTCGCGATTTTCAAGAGCAGCCTCGCGCACAGTTGCGTTATCGTCCAATGGATCGCGCTGATCCAACATGCCAAAAGTAAGCCCTCCGCGCTTTGTAACGCGACCAGAATCAGGCTGCATTGTACCGGCAAGTAGCCGAAGTAGCGTTGACTTTCCGTCACCATTTTTTCCAACAATACCTATTCTGTCGCCTTCAAAAACACCTTGAGTTACGTCTGTAAAAATCGTTTTTGTAGCAAATTCTAGCGAAACTCGTTCTAATCCCAAATCATACGTAGGCATAATCCACAAATATAGCTGAACACTTATACGAAAGGATATAGAAGGAATATGGAAAAATGCGATCGCAAATGCGAACACGAAGCTTAAAAGCGCTTGTGTTGGTAGTAGGACTATAATAATACGTGCTATGAAAACTCAGAACAATCAACAAAATATGCAGAGCAAACACAATCAAAATAATCAAAACAACTCACATGCGCAACACAACGAAGATGGAGTTTTGAGATTAGATGGCGATGAAACACGTCCTGGAGACCCAACGCAGGAACTTTTGAACGCTTTAGGCACAACTATTTCGCCGGATCTTTTGGTAGAAGCACTCACCCACCGCTCGTTCTCGCACGAGCATCCTGGCACACGAAATTATGAGCGACTTGAGTTTTTGGGCGATGCTGTGCTTGAGTTAGTTTCTACGGAAACGCTGTTTTCTGCACATCCAGACATGACTGAAGGTCAGCTTGCAAAGATGCGAGCGAAAGCTGTGTCTGAATGGGCACTTTCGGCTGTTGCGCGCGAAAAGCTGCATGTTGGCGCGTATATTCTTCTCGGTCGCGGAGAAATGGAGCAGGGCGGAAATAATAAAGATTCAATTTTGTGCGATATTGTTGAAGCGCTTATTGGCGCAACTTTTGTTGAGCATGGAATTGATGAAGCTCGCAGAGTTGTGCATCGTTTGATTGACGACACTTTGGCGGAAGTGCTAACTGAAGGACCAGCTCTCGATTGGAAGACTTCGCTTACAGTCAAAGCTCACGATATGGGTTTGGAAGATCCAGAGTATCGAATGGCTGTTTCTGGGCCAGAATACGCACCAGTATTTGAGGCTCGCGCGGTTTTGGCGCATAAGGATGGCGACGAAGTGCTGGGAGTCGGAAGTGGCTCTAGCAAACGAAAAGCGCAACTCGCAGCCGCCGAAATCGCTTGGCACGCACTCGACGCGCGTAAGTAACACCCACCCCTCACAGCCACAATACGCAAGAAAAAGAAAAACCCTGCCACCCGTCGATGGCAGGGTTTCTGTTAATAAAACCTACTTGGTGTGCTCGGAGCGAATAGCTTCACGGTAAACACGACCACGGAAGGTTCCGCAAGATGGGCAAGCCATGTGTGGGAATGCCTGAGAACCGCAGTTCGGGCAAGTCACAGTCTGCACGGCAGACGCCTTCCAATTAGCGCGACGCGAATGCGTATTAGCACGCGAGGTCTTGTACTTAGGCAGTGCCATAATTCTTTCCTCTATTTCGTTCAATCGATTGAGCTTAAGCGTTCTGTATATTACAGCAAGCGCCGTACAAATTGCGCAACCTAATTTCTCTTTAGTGCGACAGAAACTTTACAAACGTGCGCAGTTTATGCCGCTTTTCAGCCCAAAAACGACCTTTTCTTTACACTACTGTAAAGTTTCGGTCGGGAATCAGCTCAAAAACGGCAGAAACTTTACAACTCGCTAAAATTAATGCCGCTCTTCATTCTGCTCAAGCTGAGCTTTCAAATCCTCTAAAGCAGCAAAACGAATATCCGTAACGTCGTGATGATGATCTGGATGCTCGTTTAAGTTTTCGCCACACTGAGAGCAAAGTCCGCGGCAATCCGGCTCGCACAACGGCTGCAACGGCAACTCACTTACCATCGTGTCGCGAATAAGAGCCTCAATATCCGCAAAATCGCCACCCGCAACTAGCGGATACACATTGCCTGACTCGTCATTTTCATCCCAAATTTGCGATTCAGCTTCATCCGCATCGCCACGAGTATTGCGATTATCAGAACGATTAGAACGCGAGTCAGCATATGGGAAGAATACACACACATCCACTTTCCAATCGCGACGAAGCGGCATCAAGCATCGAGTACATTCTGCATGCACCGGAGCAGTAATACTGCCCTGAAACATTAAGCCGTCAACCACAGCATCAAAATCGCCATCAACCATAACATCACTGCCTGGCTTTACGCCAATAACGTAATCTCCAATGCCTTCCGGCGCCGGAAATACGCGATGCAACGACATGCTACTACCAGCGCGCGCAGCCATTTGCGCTACTGGAACAGCCCATGGTGATTGGGATGGATGCGAAGCCATTACTAATTCCTTTCCTCTTCATCATCGTCATACAATGATGAGCTAATGTCGTTTTGTACGTGCGCTGCAGCTCGGCGACGATCTTCTAACACTCGCTGACCCGCTTGCACGTCTTGCTCTAATTTATCTAGCTGCTGCTTTAAGCCTTCCATAACAGTTGCGCAATACTGATCCGCACCTTGCGTAAGCTTGTCTGATTTTGCTTGCGCAGTAGCGAGAATATCGCGAGCTTTCTGTTTTGCTAAAGCCGTTACGTTTTCTTGACCTGCTAAGAATTGAGCACGCTCTTGCGCTTCTTCAATTATTTCTGCAGATTGAGATTGCGCTGAGGAAACAATAGAGCTTGCTTGTGCTTGCGCTGTACGCAAACGTCGCTCTGCTTCTCGCATTAATGCAGAAGCTCGCTCCAATTGCACAGGAAGCATATCTTTCAAACGCGCTAACTGGTCAACGAACTCATCGCGATCAATTTTTACCATTCCTGCAGCAAACAGAACATTCTTTGCTTCCGAAAGGGCTGCTTCCATTGCATCAATAATGTCGTAAACTGTTGTAAATTCAGCGCGACTCTTTGAGCGCACTTCATCGCTTACTGCTTCTGCAGCTACTTTTGAAGTTTCAGATTCATTTTCTTCAAAGTCAATAACGCCACCGTCTTCTCTTTCTCGTAAATCTGGAAGAGGGAAAGGAGAAAATGATGCTGGCGAAGAAGCTGCTTTGCTATTTTTATTGTTCTTATTTGCACTATCAGCGCCATTATCTCGCACATCTTCCGCAGCAGAAACACTTCCAACTGCCGCAACAGATGACGTTTCTGTATTGTCAGCATCTGAGTCAACTAATAGGTCGCCTTTACGCGCACTTCGCACGTCGGATTGCGTTGTATTTACAACGCCGTCTTGAGCATCTTCTTCATCTGCAAGAACCGGATGCAATGGAAGCTTTTGATTGCGATCAACTTGCACTTCGCGCTCCATTGTGTCGTCTCCTTCACTAGATAATCCAGAAGTTGCGTCAGTAAGTTCATTTTTATTTGTCATCTTCTACTCTCCTGTTCAATTGTTCAGCATAGATGAATTATTATCTACGCCTAATGATTGTTCATTAAAAAGCTTTTTTAATAAGGGTATTACGTTATCTGGAACCATGCCAGTAACATTTCCCCCATGACGAGCAACATCTTTAACCACAGAGCTTGAAACATGCTCAAGCACAGGATCAGCAGGCAGAAAAAGCGTTTCGATACCTGCTAATTTGCGGTTCACTAGCGCCATTCCAAGTTCTGCCTCATAATCACCGTTTTGACGTAAGCCTTTTACGATTACTGTAGCACCAACTTTTGTACAGTAATCAGTAATCAAACCAGCTGTTGAAGTTACTACTATTTTGCAATTGCGATTGAAACTATTCTGAGCTTGCGGCAAATTATTTATTGCTTCTTGAATAATTTTTACGCGCTCAGATTCAGGAAATAACGGAGTCTTTGCAGCATTTACCGCAACTAGCACATGTACTTCATCAAATAGATGCGTACAACGTTGTATTACGTCTAAATGGCCGGCAGTGACTGGATCATACGAGCCGGGGCACACAGCTATAGTCATGCTCTTAGATTATCACCCATTGCGCTCAGAACAAAAATATATTAATAAAATAGCGTTACTTTTAT
>NZ_LXJL01000002.1:0-40778 GCF_001641215.1 Gardnerella sp. 30-4
GTAATTTTTCAAAAAATGACGAGAAATAGTAAAAAATAGTAGAAATATAGTAGAAAAATTGAACTAAATTATAATAAATTGAATTTATTTTGAACTTTTGTGAACGTGTTTTGTGGCTTAAGTTTAGGAATAATGCGTGATTTACGCAATTGCGTACGTCTTGTATAAGCTCTGTTAAGCGGTTTGCTACCATAAAAGCTATGTATTTCTTTACTCCGAGGCGTTGCGAATCTACCCAAAAAATCATGTACAAGAATAAAGGGCAGGCTCTTATGGCTGCGGAGCAGAGTCTACGAGAGCGCGGTGCGCAGTTGTGGGTTTATGCTTGTGAATATTGCGGTTGCTGGCATTTGACGCATAAAAACCCGGTAGATCGCATGTATTCCGATATGCGCTCGCCATCCGCAAGCACGAAGCCTAAATCTAGAAAGCGCGGGTACAAGCCAAGACGGCGTTAAGTTAAAACGGCACTAAATTAAAACGGTGCTAAATCTTACGCAACGTTAAAACCTTGCCTTGCAACCTGCTCAACATCTTCTGCTTCGTGTTTTTTGGCAATATCGTCTGCTGCTATAGTAAGAATTTGTGCGCTGAAAGCATCAACTGGTCTGCTAGCATTTCGCAAATCGTAATATTGATGCACGCGATTGTCGAAATCAGCAAGATTTTCTAATAATTCAGCGTCGTCAGCAGGGTAGGTATTCTCAAAAATCTGCATGTCAGCGCTCATTCGCGGCTTTAATTCTGGGCTTTGCGCAGGCTTACCAATTGCCAGGCCGAGCACGGGGTACGTGTATTTAGGCAAATTCAAAATATCAATAAGCTGAGTTCTACTGTTCAAAATTGAACCGAGAATTACGCAACCAAGCCCCAAAGATTCCGCGGCAGTTTCCATGGCATGAAGCGCCAAAATAACGTCATTTTGAGCCTGTGTAAAGCGGTAGCGAGTTTTAAGCATAAACTCGTCGCTACTGGTATCTACGCCATTTTTGTGCGCAATTGCAGCGTTTCTATGTTGATCAATAATAAAAACGTACAGTAGTGGAGCTGTAGCAATATATGTTTGGTTGCCAATTTCGGAAAGCTTTTGCTTAATTGAGCTATCCGTAATTTTAATCGCTGACCAGTCGTTCAAAAACTGGCTACAAGCAGCGCGCTGAGCTACAGCTTCAAGAGTGACAACTGTATCGTTGTCAATTGCTTCGTTGCAAAAAGCGCGAATGGAGCGGCGATTCAGTAAAGTATCGATAGTTTCGTTGTGGCGTAAATTTGGCACGTTATTTCTTATTCCTTTCAGCATTCTCGTTTCAAAATAAGGCCATTTAGTTTATAAAATTTAATAAATTAAAATCGTTTTTGTGAGCGCAATTGTCTTTTTCTTTGCCTTCGCGCAATATAAAACAAGGTTCCGTGGCTTGCTAAGCGACCAACAATCGTAGTAAGAATCGCAGAAAATACTGCAAATCCAAGAGACAGTAGCAGCGGCTCTTCTTGCTTAATACGCTGCTTTTGCGCAATTTTTTCTTTAGAAAGATTGTTAGAACGACTATTAGAGTTTAAATTGATTTTTCTAGTATCAACATGTTTTTCCCATATTAAATGCGCAATCTGCCCTGCAATAAACGTTGCAAAAGAAGGAAGTACAGATTTTAGTAATGAATCTCCTAAAGTATTTTGATTTCTCAATCGGCGCTCGCGAAGGGCCTCAATCTTACGATTTGCTGCATTAAGTCGTTGTACGGTAGCTTGAGCCGCACGATGGCTTCGTTGAGTTTTAGTATTAGCCGATGATAATTGCGTCATATTTTCTATGTTAGTGGTAACGAAATACCAATTTTGGCGGTACCATGGAACAGTGATCTTGATTTGCGGCAAAGTGGCTGCAAGTTAAGAAATGCTTACGTAAAGCAATCGTGCTGCTAGGCGTCCAGTGCGATGTGTGTACATGGCGCTGGTGAGGAATGTGAAGACTATGCAAAATAACGGCACTAAAGAATCCTCTCAGAAAGAATGCTCGAAGCAGGGTTGCTTGGTGTTACTTCGCCACGGCCAAACTGCTTGGAGTGTGTCCGGTCAACATACCGGGCGCACGGATTTGCCTCTTACTGAAGTTGGTGTTGAGCAGGCAAAAGAGGCTGGCGCTAGATTGCAGTGTGTGTTCACAAAAGGTTTTGATAAGGATTGTGTGCTTGTAAGTCCACTTCGTCGCGCGCAGCAAACAGCTCAGTTTGCTGGTTTTGATTCGTATACAATTTGCGATAGTGCGCTGGAGTGGGATTATGGTGCTGCTGAGGGTCGCACGCGCGCTGATATTTCTAAACTAAGTGGCGTTGAGGCTTGGGATGTGTGGAAGCATGGTCCTAAAGTTCTTCCTTCTCACATGGTTAGTGACGCTAAAGAGGTGCTTCCTAGTGGAGAAGCAGTGGATGTGCACAGAACTTCTGGAGAAAGCTTGCAAGAGGTTTCGGATCGTACTCAAAAGATTATTGATATGGCAATGCCTAAATTGAAATTAGGTAAGGACGTGCTTATTGTTGCGCATGCTCATGTGTTGCGTATTCTTACTGCGCGCTGGCTTGGAGTAAGCCCAGATTTTGCACGACTTCTTCGTATGGATACCGCGCATTATTCTGTGTTGGGCGCGTACAAAGGCGATAATGTAATTGTGCATTGGAATTGCTGAAATACGGAAAGGCATGGTCTACTCTTAAATCCGCATTTGTTGACGGCTGGGCTAAGGAATATAAGATTGCTCATGGGCAGAGTTAACTTAATTGAATAATTTGTTTTAAACTATGATCCTTAAGGGATTGCGCAATCGTTTGCCAAATTGTTGCGTAATCCCTTTAATTATTTCCAAAAATACGTGCTAATTTTATTAAAGATATTATTATGTGCCGTTTTTGTGGCGACACGCGTTAATTTAGTTATGCTATCGTTTGCAATATTGCAGCAGTTGAGGCATAATAAATATTGTCGATAAGGACACCTAGAGGTGTGGCAGTCCAATGACGGGATTGTCGGCATAGGAGAAAGGTTCGATGATGAATCGTACAATTAAATCAACAATTGCACTGGTAGCTTGCTCGGCAATGGCTTTTGGCGCGCTTGCAGCTTGCGGATCCTCCTCAAGTGACAGCTCTGCTAAAGGTAAGGTTTACTTCTTGAACTTTAAGCCAGAAGCTGCAGATCAGTGGAAGGAAGTAGCTAAGGCATACACCAAGAAAACAGGTGTTGAAGTTAAGGTTCAAACTGCTGCTTCCGGAACTTATGAGCAGTCTTTGAAGAGTGAAATCAGTAAGGGTGATGAAGCTCCTACACTCTTCCAGATCAATGGCCCAGTTGGCTACGCAAGCTGGAAGGATTACACTGCTGATTTAAAGGATACTGAGCTTTATAACCAGCTTCAGAACAAGGATATTGCTTTGAAGGATGGAGATAAGGTTGTTGGAATTCCATATGCAATGGAAACCTACGGCTTGATTTATAACAAGGCTTTGCTTAAGAAGTACACCGAGCTCAAGGATGCTAAGGTAAAGTCTGCTGAAGAAATCAACTCCTTCGATAAGTTGAAGGCTGTTGCAGACGACATTCAGAAGCATAAGGCTGATCTTGGTGTTGATGGTGCCTTCACTTCTGCAGGTTTTGATTCCAGCTCTGACTGGCGCTTTAAGACCCATCTTGCAAATCTTCCTCTGTACTACGAGTTCAAGGAAGATCATGTTACCAAGCAGCCTGCAAAGGTAAAGGGTAGCTTCCTTGACGGTTATAAGAAGATTTTCGATCTTTACATTACTGATTCCACTACACCAGCAACAAAGATTGGTTCCAAGACTGGTGAAGATGCTAATGCTGAATTCTCACAGGGTAAAGCTGTGTTCTATCAGAATGGTACTTGGGCTTGGGGCGACCTTTCCAAGGCTGGTATGAAGGCTGAAGACCTTGGTATGCTTCCAATTTATATTGGTGCTAAGGGCGAAGAGAAGCAAGGTTTGGCAACTGGTTCTGAGAACTACTGGTGCATAAATGAGAAGACGTCTGACGCTAACAAGAAGGCAACTAAGGACTTCTTGAAGTGGCTGCTTACTTCCGATGCTGGTAAGGAAGCTATTTCTAAGAAGATGGGCTTCACCACTCCATTCAAGAGCTTCGCAGATATCAAGTCCGACAACCCATTGACTCAGGCAGCTGTTGAAGATGCTAAGTCTGGTAAGACTCCAGTAAGCTGGAACTTCACCGTAATGCCATCTGATAACTGGAAGAACGACCTCGGCTCCGCTTTGCTTGAGTATGCTCAGGGCACCGGCAAGTGGGATAAGGTTAAGACAGCATTCGTGGATGGTTGGGCCAAGGAATATTCTCAGGCTCATGAAGATGACGACTGATCCATTAATAAACAAATAGACGTTGCACCTGCTGACGTAAGCAAGCAAAGGTGACGTAAGCAAATCCGCTAGGATACTGGCACATCATAGTGCTAAGTCCTAGCGGATTTTGTTATTTCGATATTTTGTTATTTCGATATTTTCTAGAAAACTACAAAAGGTCTATTCTTTTAATAATGCAGCTGTGCTTGAACGCACAATAAGTTGCGCTGGAACGATGCGATACTGATCTTCAACTTTCTCTGCGTTTATAAGCGCAAGCGTGATATTTGCCGCAGTAGAAGCAATATCAACCGGATCCTGTCTAATAGTAGTTAAGCCAGTTTCATGCGCATAAAAACTATCGTCAAAACCAATAATTGACACATCTTTTGGAGTAGAATACCCGCTGCGGGCAAGCTGAAACATAAGTGGTATTGCAATCCCATCTTCTTGGCATGCAATTGCTGTTGGCATAATTGAACTTCCAAGAAGCATAGAAACTATGGCACTTATGCGATCAGAATTAGCAGGTGCCACAATTTCTGTAGGTGTGATTCCGCTATTTTGGCATTCATCAATAAAAGAATGGTAACGCTGCAATACGCTGAAATGTAGTGAAACGTCACGAGTTGTGCGCACATATGCAATATTGTGATGCCCTAAACCGATTAAGTGGCGTGCCATAAGTCTTGCACCTTGGTCATCGTCAATATTGATAGTCGCGTCAAAATCGCATTTTTGTGGATATAAGCAGTTTATGCCAACAATTGGCACGCCTGTTGATTTAAGTTGTGCGATTTCGTTGGTATTTACGTCAAAGGAACACACAACAACAGCGTCAGCATTACGTCTAGTTGGGAGCATTGTGAAAAATTCGCTACGCTCTTTGCTGCTGGAAATCTGAAAAATTGACAAATCGTATCCAGCTGTGTGGAATACTTGATTCAATCCTTGAATAATAGATGCAGAAAACCATAGGCGAATTTGATCGCTAATCAATAAAGCGATGCGCAAGGTTTTACCAGATTTTAGTGCTGCTGCAGATTTCGAAATAGAAAAATTCAATTGTTCGGCAATGGCCAATACTTTATTGCGAGTGGATGCAGATACTAAGTTTGGTCGTGTAAATGAGCGCGACACAGTAGAAACTGACACATGAGCTTTATTCGCTACATCTTGAATATTTGCCGACATGTGAACTCCTTTATTCGCGTATAACAAACGTGTAGCACAGCCTTGTGTTTAATTGTTTAGTGCGAACTTTTATAGTTCGAAACAAACAAACGTTTGCAGACATTTCTATTCTAGCAAATTTTGCTGGAATGCCAACGATAATAAGCAATTTTTTAAAATTAAATTCTGATATTTGTTTGAAGTGACATATCGAAAATGACAACGTTTGACATAGCTAATTCATGTAGTAGAATGAAGTTATTGGTTCGGGACAGCGATGTCTACGTGGATGTCGCTCTCAAGGAGGAGAAAGTGACGAGTCATGATTAGTATGAGCGGAAAAGCAATACGTAAATGGTGGTGGTTATTTGCGCTGCCAACGTTTGCTGCGTTTGTTGTTGGCTTCTTAGTGCCATTTATTATGGGTGTGTACTTGAGCTTTAGAAAATTCACTACTGTGACTGATGGTAAGTTTGTGGGTTTTCGTAACTACTATAGAGCTTTAAAAGATCCGCATCTTGTTTATTCGTTTTTGTTCACAACGCTTTTTGCAGTTATTACAACAATAATTATTAATGTTATTGCTTTTGCAATTGCGTACATGCTTACTAAGAAGTTCAAGGGCACGACGATATTCAGAGCCGTGTTCTTTATGCCAAATCTTATTGGCGGTATCGTTTTAAGCTATATTTGGCAGCTCTTGTTAAATGGTATACTCGGCTACTTCAATCGTACGATTACGTTCTCTGAAGTATTCGGTTTCTGGGGCCTTGTGATTGTTGTTTGCTGGCAGCAAATTGGCTATATGATGATTATTTATATCGCAGGAATGCAGGCTCTTCCAGGAGATGTTATGGAAGCAGCTGCTGTCGATGGTGCAAGCCCAAGGCAGACTTTATTCAAGATTACTATTCCATTGATGATGCCTTCTATTACTGTTTGCACATTCTTAACAATTACCAACGGCTTCAAGCTTTTCGATCAGAACTTCGCATTAACTAACGGTGGTCCGTCAAGGAAAACAGAGATGTTAGCTCTCAATATTTATAGAACTTTCACTACTCCAAGATGTGAAGGCGTTGGTCAGGCTCAGGCAGTCATGTTCTTCATTGTCGTGGCTGTTATTGCTATGGTTCAGAATATGCTCACTAGGTCAAAGGAGGTAGCGGCATGAACGAGAAAACAAAGCATCCTGCGTTATGGACTGTGCTGTTCACTCTTATAAGCTTGTTATGGATTTTCCCTATAGCTTTAGTGGTACTGAATTCTTTCAAGTCTAAGGTTGATATTGCAAGCAATCCTTTTACTTTTAGTTCAAAATCGTTTGTTGGAATGTCTAACTACGTATTAGGTTCAAATCGTACTGATTTTCCAATGAGTTTCCTCTGGACTATTGTTGTAACTGTTGGTTCTGTAATCCTCATTCTTCTGTGCACGTCAATGTGTGCATGGTGGATTGTTCGTGTGAACAATTGGGCAGCAAAACTTCTATACGTTTTGTTCCTGTTTAACATGATTGTGCCGTTCCAGATGGTTATGTACACCCTTGCTTACATTACGAACACTTTAAAGTTGAATACTCCATGGGGATTGTGGATTATTTACTTAGGCTTTGGTGCAGGACTTGCAGTGTTTATTTTCACTGGTGTGATTAAGGGTATTCCGCAAGAACTCGAAGAGTCTGCAATGATTGATGGTGCTTCTGTACCACGTATATTCTTCCAGATTATTGTGCCGATTATGCGACCTGCTATTATTTCGGTTTCAATCTTGCAGGCAATGTGGATTTGGAATGACTTCCTGCTTCCATTCTTGACGCTCGATCTCAACAAGTATAAGACGATTTCTATAGCTGTTCAGTATTTGAAGGGTGGTTATGGATCTGTTGAGATGGGTGCCATGATGGGTTGCTTGGTTATGGCAATTGTTCCAATCATAATCTTCTATCTCATCTGCCAGAAGTACATTATCAAAGGTGTTATGTCTGGTGCAGTAAAGGGATAAATTAATTCTCCTCCAAAATTCAAGTGGCAGTAAAAGCGGCGGTGTGCACATACTATTACGTTTGTGCACACCGTCATTATTTTTTTTTAATAGTTACGCTAGTTTGTAATTAGGTGGTAGAGTTCGTTGTTAAAGGTATCTATAGATAGTAGAGCATAGGAATTGCGTCATAAAACCAGGAGATAGTATAGAATGATTTTCTCGTTTGGAAGCCCAGATTCAAAGTTTGCGCAAAGCATGGAAACATTTGCTGATGCCGTGTGGCTTACAATATTGATGATTTTAACAAGCATTCCTTTAATTACTATCGGTGCTTCTCTTTGTGCCGGTCATGATGCTGCAAGACGTACAGAGCAAGGTGAAGGACATATTACTGCAGCTTATTTTCGCGCGTTTGCTAGCAATTTTTTGGAATCTACTATTATTTGGGCTGTAATGGGGCCAGTTTTGCTTGCTATTATTTGGCTATGGCTTTGCGTGTGGTCTACTCCACTTTTAATTATTAAATTTATTCTGAGCATATTGTGGGTTATTGTTGCCGAATGGGTGTTTGCACTACAAGCGCGTTTTAAAAATTCAATTGATAAAACAGTGGTTAATTCTCTTATTTTTGGTATTTCGTATTGGAAAGAAACTCTTATAATGACACTGCTAGATATAGTGTTTATTGTGTTAATATTTGCATCAATCGTATATTTGCCGCAGGGTTTGCCTTTGTTGGTATTCATTGGTTGGGGATCGCTTATTATGCTGCATACTCCGATTTTAGAGCGGGTATTTGCAAAGTATATTAAGCAAGAGTAGTTGACAGTTATATGAATAATTAAAAAATTGGGGTAATCGGCAAAAAATTAATGAGGCGAGCACTATTATAGATGCTCGCCTCACATAGGACATCATGTAAGAAATATTTTGATTTGCTACTATGCAAATCATATTCCTTACGAGGGGGAATAGAGTCAGTTCATCAGTAAACCAACTATTAGATTATACATGCTTCCGTGTATTTTCGCCGCGCATAACTGCCGTCATAGATAGCACTCGTGGTGACTTAAATACTTCATCGGTGTGAACTACACGACCATCAGCATCAGCAAGTGGAATACGCCAGTTTGGATACTCTGTACTAGTTCCAGGCTGATTCTGTGAACGCTTCTCGCCGACAGCGTCAACCAAAGCAACTTGCAAAAGCAAAGATGGGGAAGTGAGCATAATCGCATGCATAGCTTCCACAATCTCTTGTACATGGCCTTCAACATCCTCAGCAGCATCTTTGCTAATCCAGCCGTTCTCAAGAAGCATCTTCATCATTGCATCGCGTTCAGCTTGAGCAGCCTCCTGGAACGTTTCTACGGAGTCTGTAAGCAGATGAAGTTGCTCGCGAAGCTTGACATGCTCAAAGGCAAGATAACCAGCTGTAGGTGGCATATCGTGCGTAGTAACGGAAGCAAGAGCATACTCTCGATATGTAGACGGATTAGCGAAAATAATTTGCTTCTTTCCAGCCTTCTTAGTAGCAGCTTCAGCTTCGTCGTCGTGAGTGAACCATTCAACAACAGTGCCAAGCACGCCATGAGATGCAAGAACCTTAGAAACATACTTCGGAACAGTGCCCAAATCTTCGCCAATAACAACGCCGCCTGCGCGAGTTGCTTCAACAGTAAGAACTGCGAGCATTGCATCTACGTTGTAGTACACATATGCGCCGTTTCTAGCACCTTGTCCTTGTGGAATCCACCACAAGCGGAACAATCCAAGAACGTGATCAATACGAGCAGCTCCTGCGTGCAAGAACACGTTATGAACCATGTCTCGGTAAGCAATATAGCCAGTTTCATCCAAATAATTTGGATCGAATGGAGGTTGACCCCAATCCTGACCTTGCTGGTTGTAGAAATCAGGAGGAGCACCAACGCTTACGCCATTAGCAAATCGTTCCGGACTCCACCAAACGTCAGCACCGTAGCCGTGTACGCCAACTGCCATGTCTTGCATAAGACCAATTGCCATACCAGCAGCTTTAGCTTCAGCGTGAGCTGCAGCAACTTGCTCATCAGCAATCCACTGAAGCCAACGATGGAACTCAAACAAATCAGCGTGTTCGCGCTTAAGTCGCTCAATTTGCGGAGTGCCTTTGCCTGTAGTGTCAAACCACAAATTCTCGCCCCAAGGAGCACCCCAAACTTCAAACGCAACACACCAAGTTGCAAAAGCGTCAAGATCTTCACCAGAACGATGCTTAAACTCACTAAACTCGCGCTCGCGTTCGGTAGAACGAGGTTGCTTGAAAATAATACGCAACGCAGGAAGCTTGGCATCCCATGCAGCGTTGATATCTATAGGATTTGGATTATTGTTTTGAGGAGCAATAGACTCATGCAATTGCTCCACTTTGGCAAGATCCTCTCCGCTTAATTCAGCATATTCCGGAATATCTTGCGGACGAATATAAGTGACATTCAAGAACCTACGAGACTCAGGCAAGTACGGTGAAGGCTCAAGAGGTGTTACTGGAGCGCACGCATGGATTGGATTAATCAGCATAAAATCAGCCTTGCCGATTTCTCCAGCATCCTTAAGTAAGCGACGCAAATCGCCGTAATCGCCAATTCCCCAAGAATCTTTTGAACGCACAGAATACATTTGCGTCATGAATCCCCAACGATGCTTTTGCTTAACGCTTTCAGGCAACGGAATACGCGCAGGTGCAGCAATCAATGTAACATCAGCGTGTTGAGCTGTCTCGCCATTCGTGTTGATTACTTTAGCATGCAAAGTGTGGTAGCCCATTGGCAAATCATCCGGAAGCTCAATGAACAAATCTCCATTGTCTTCGGATTGAATATCGCCTAACGAGCCTTCATAATCTGTTCCATCTTCGAGTGTAAGAGAAATATGAATTTGCTCTTTTTTGGCATCTCCTGCGTGAATTGGTACGCAAGTTTTTGCGCCATTAAACGAAACGACAGTTGGTGGCAATAATTCGCTAGAGCGTTTGCGCTGAACCTTCTCGTATGAAATTGCAATATTGTCTTGAGTGTCGGCAGGCATGCCTAATGCATCAAGTACTCCAACTAATGCTTCATCTGTAATTTCGGTGTAGCTTCCTTGCTGATCAATATAAAAAGTGGCAACGCCGCACGCCTTAGCAAGCTTAATAAGTGGACGTGCAAGACGTTCTGCGCTTTCTTCCATAGGCTTATCAGCATCAGCTTTGCCAGTAGCTGTTGTTGTCATGGTGCTCCTTCTACTTTATGATTTGGCACATTCCTAACATCGTCGTAAGTGTGCCAAATGTGCAACTATGGCGATAGTGCGTAAATCAATACATCTCTGGATTGAAATACACCCTGCCTGTCAATTATATAAATACCTGACATCGTTTGCAAATTAGCGTTGCGACATATTTGCTAGTTTTTATAAGTAATTGCAACTAAACACAAGTGTCGTGATTACTCATGTTTAGTTGCGATCGTCTGATAGTTTATTATTTTTTTTTTACTTACTAAAACGCAATTACTTGTTGCTAAGCACAACAAAAGTTCTGATAGGCAAGTGTAGGGTAGCAGCGCTTTTTTCAGTTGTAATATTTACCTTGGTGTCAGGCTGTTTTCCAGTCCACTTAGCAAAATAATCACTTGAATTAAGTACGCAATGCCACTCTTGAGATTTTGCACTATGAATTGCAGGTAGTTGAATAGTTGCATCTTCATGATACATAGGATTTGCGCAAACAATTAGATTATTGCCAATGCGCGTAGCCAAAACAGTATGGTTAGACGTTTCAAGTTGTTTGCGTTTGCCGTCATACAATGAGCTATATTCAGCGCGAAGCTTTATAAGTGCACGATACCATTGAACAAGCGGATTGAAACGTTCAGTGCGCGCCCAGTCAAGCTGGTTCATTAGTACACCGCGATTATAAGAATTATCGCAACCGTGCTTAGTGCGTCCAAACTCTTCTCCGCTTAGCATAAACGGCGTGCCTGCAGAGCACAAAACAATTCCAGCTGCAAACATATTAGCGTTCAAAATATCCGCAACTTGTTGTACATCTTGAGCGTCAAACTCAAAATCGCTAGCATTCTCGCGCATAGAGATACAAAGCTTATCCCACAAAGTCAAATCGTCGTGAGCAGAAGTATATTGAACAATCTGTCCAACTTCTTTACCTGCAGAAGGAGTATCACGCCATGCATTAAGAGTTTGGCGAGCCGCATCTGAGCACCAGAACTCATTGCCATTAACATATCCACGGTCGCGATGGTTCATAACATTGCCTTTGAGGGAATCGCGAGACTCGTCGCTAAACCAGCCTATGCGCTCGTTAAGAGTGCCTCTGCCGTCTTTATCTCCCATCGGAACTTTCTCATCAACAGCAGGATCCGAAGCACCCCACGGTTCTCCATACATAACAATATCTTTACCGCCAGGAAGCTTGTCTAATGCAGTTCGTGCCTGATTTAAGGTTTCAGTATCAGTCAATCCCATAAGATCGAAACGGAAGCCATCAATGTGATAGCAGCGTGCCCAATGCAGCAAAGATTCAATAATAAACCTGCGGAACATAGGATGTTCAGAAGCCATTTCATTTCCACAGCCAGAGCCGTTAGCAAAAGATCCGTCAGAGTCTCGCCTGCAGAAATACCCAGGAGCCATGCATTCGAAAGCGTTTTCTGCGGACTTGTACATGTGATTATAAACAACATCCATAATTACGCGTTGACCATTAGCATGTAATGCCGCAATCATTGCCTTGCATTCGCGAATTCGCGCAGTGCCATCGTAAGGATTGCTAGAATAAGCACCTTCAGGAACGTTGTAAGCGTGAGGATCATAGCCCCAGTTGTATAGAGAATCTAATTCTTCTGCTGAAGCACCATTTTTGCGCGCATTGTCGATTGTGGATTCGTCAACTGTTGCAAAATCGTAAATAGGTTCGAGTTGCACATGAGTAATGCCAAGCTGCTTTAAATAATCCAAGCCAGTAGGGAAGTTGTATTCAGAAGAATTTGGATTTTGCAAAGATGTATGTTCATCAGTAAAAGCGAGATATTGGCCTCTATGCTCTGACTTAAAGCCGCCATTAGGATTGCTGCTGAAATCTGCAACATGCGTTTCCCACACAACCATTGCATGGCGCACAAACTTAGGAGACTTATCTTTATGCCAATTGGCAGGAGACACTCGCTCATCGTCTATGACAAGGCTGCGCTCACCATTTACACCGCTTGCTACACTCCAAGGGTCACTAGTTCGATTTACTGTGCCATCTTGGAAAGTAACAAGATAATCGTAGTATATGCCGTCTAAACGCTTACGGAAATTAATCCGCCAAGCTCCGTCATGCAACGGTTTCAATTCGTGTGTTTGAATTGGCTCACTGTTGTTTCCAGTTTCAAAAAGTCTTAACGTCACATTCTGTGCAGTTGGTGCCCATACGGTAAATGTTGTAGATTTAGCAT
The DNA here is from genome assembly GCF_001641215.1 of Gardnerella sp. 30-4. NCBI lineage: Bacteria > Bacillati > Actinomycetota > Actinomycetes > Bifidobacteriales > Bifidobacteriaceae > Gardnerella > Gardnerella sp. 30-4. The sequence continues at coordinate 13,010 of NZ_LXJL01000002.1, forward strand.
TTAAAGTAAATCCAAGAGGTCCTTCGTATACAGGCCATGTTGCCGAAGATGGAGTCGTCATATAGGGTATCCTTCTTCTTTCGCTATTTTGCGAATTGTCTAAATTTTCTAAATTATCTAATCGTATTAGTCATTATACAGTTTTTTAAATTTTATTATTTACTTATTGTTCTGTTATCAAGTTTTTTATGTTTTGCGGCACTATTTGGCTAAACACGGTAGGGTTTATGCGATAGCCATTATCGTATTAAGTCAAACGGCGAGTGTGTTAAGTTATTTTTTATTTTTATGTGTTCGTGTTGTCTAGCGAAAGAGAAGGCTGAAACGCTCGAAAGCGTCTCAGCCTTCAGTAAATTTATATCCTGTAAATTATCAGCCTTTAACGGAGCCAGACATGGACTCTTCGTAGAAGCGCTGCATAATAATGAACAGGATTACGATTGGTATGGAAATGCACACAGCACCTGCTGCGAATGCAGCGTACCAATCAGGTAGATACTTTTTGGTAAGCATCTCCATTAATCCGTAAGCAACTGTGTAGTTTTCCTTATTGTCTCTCACTACTGTCTTCACCATAACGAAGTCTAACCATGGTCCCAAGAATCCAGTAATTGCTTGGAACACAATCATAGGCTTGCAGATTGGAACAATAATCTTCCAGAATACTTGCCACTTTGTGCATCCATCCAAGTATGCAGCTTCATCCAAAGACTTTGGAATAGTATCCATGTAGCCCTTCATAATGTAGAAGCCAGCACCGCTACCTGCAGAATAAACGATAATAAGTGCGATTAATACAATCGAACCTTTTGTTAAGCCAAGAGCCTTCAAAATGAAGTAGATAGCAATAACAGCCATGATACCTGGGAACATACCAAGAATCAGAGCAAGATTCATGAATGTCTTACGTCCTTTGAAACCTGTCTCTTATACACATCTNTTAACGGAGCCAGACATGGACTCTTCGTAGAAGCGCTGCATAATAATGAACAGGATTACGATTGGTATGGAAATGCACACAGCACCTGCTGCGAATGCAGCGTACCAATCAGGTAGATACTTTTTGGTAAGCATCTCCATTAATCCGTAAGCAACTGTGTAGTTTTCCTTATTGTCTCTCACTACTGTCTTCACCATAACGAAGTCTAACCATGGTCCCAAGAATCCAGTAATTGCTTGGAACACAATCATAGGCTTGCAGATTGGAACAATAATCTTCCAGAATACTTGCCACTTTGTGCATCCATCCAAGTATGCAGCTTCATCCAAAGACTTTGGAATAGTATCCATGTAGCCCTTCATAATGTAGAAGCCAGCACCGCTACCTGCAGAATAAACGATAATAAGTGCGATTAATACAATCGAACCTTTTGTTAAGCCAAGAGCCTTCAAAATGAAGTAGATAGCAATAACAGCCATGATACCTGGGAACATACCAAGAATCAGAGCAAGATTCATGAATGTCTTACGTCCTTTGAAACGGAGACGAGACATGCAGAAGGACACTGCTAACACAAACACCAAAGAAATAATGCACACGAAAATTGACACGATCAAAGTGTTGAGGAACATTCGTGGGAAATTAATGTCATCGGTATCGGTAAACAACTTTATATAGTTATTTAGTGAGTATTCAGTTGGGAAGAAGGTTTTCTGATAGGAACCAGTGTTCTTGTTGAAGCTTTCTAACAAAACCCACAAGATTGGAATCAACCAAATAACTGACAACACCAGCAAGAACAGATGCGAGAAAGTATCTCCAATTACTCTTCTGACATGTTGATCTTTAAGGAAAGAAACACTACGAGTGCTCTTTACAACAGCTTCTTCGTTCTTAGTTGTAGTTTTATCACTCACCGGAATCCCTCCTCATTCTTGTAAGATCCAGAGTTGCGATACGTAATCAGTGCTACGACGGCAAGTACCATGAATGTCAAAATACCAATTACTGCACCTGCGTTGTAGTTTTGCTGGTCAACAGTCAACTTGTAGAGCCATGTGATAAGCAAGTCGGTGCCGCCTGCACTGTTGACTTTGCTACTTGCTGGACCACCTTTTGTTAAGAGGTAAATAACGTTGAAGTTATTGATGTTGCCAGTAAAGGTAGTAATCAAATATGGAGTCATAACAAAGATGATGTATGGCATTGTGACGTTCATGAAACGTTGCCACCAACCTGCGCCATCGAGCTCTGCAGCTTCGTAAAGTTCTGCAGGAACGTTCTGCAAGATACCTGTAATCTGCATGATGGTGAATGGGATACCAACCCAAAGATTGATAAGAATTACCGTCACTCGAGCCCAAGTTACATCCGTAAGGAAAGGAAGCTCTTGATGTATCCAACCGTTTTGCTTAAAGACAATGTTAATAACACCGTTCTGGCTAAGCATATTGTTCATAATAAGCAATGAAACAAACTGTGGAACTGCAATTGTAAGTGAGAAGCAAGTTCGCCACAATCCCTTAAGACGAGTGGACTTTCTATTGATTATCATTGCAATGAACATGCCGAGGAAGAAGTTCAGGAAGGTTGCAAGGAATGCCCAAACAAGAGTCCAGATTAATACGTCAAAGAATACGTCAGCTTTAATTAAATCACTTTTTCCGGTTAAGAATTGAGAAAAAACGTCTAACCCAATCCAGCTGAATTTTTGTTGATGATTCTCATCATAGCTTGTGAAAGCCATAGAAATCATGAAGAACAATGGCAAAATTGTGAATAACACAATGCCAGCAGTTGGAAGAGTCATAAAACCGACGTGTGCTTTTTCGTCAAGAAGAGTCTTAGCATCATCAATGAAATTAAGTGGCTTCTTGCCGTCTGCCATTACAGATTGCGCTTTGTACGCGCTGCGAAGAGCGAGAGTTGCCAGATATACAAGCAATACAATCGCTAATATCGACATAACTCCATACAGTAAAATTTCTACAGAATTATCGCCCGCACTGTATCGCCAGAATCCGTTGACTTTAACTCTGCCCTGTTCTACTGTGCCAAGAGTGTTAATTTTTGGAAGATAATCCAATCCAATTGTAAATAAGAATCCGAATAAAGCTGCTTCACACGCTAAGAATATAACGCCTTTGATGTATTGCTTGCGGACAAAATTGCCAAAGCCAAATATAACAACAGAAATCCATGAAAGAATGTCCGCATGTTTTGCAGCCTCTTTCAGTGAATAAGGTGAAGGAGCAAAGCGTTCTGCAGTTGACGTCTTCTTCTGGCGTCTTTCTCGCTTTGTGGATGTCGTGCCAGTCATGACATGCCTTTCATGTAAACAAAATTATTTTGTAGAAGATAAACAATGCGCCCCACCCCTTGCCGGAGCGGGGGCTGGGGCGCATTGTTTTACTCAAAGTGCATAAAACACTGCTTATGCATCTATTTAGATTTGTTGGCTAGAGTAAGTTTTGTTTACTTACTTCTCTAGGCCCTTAGCAAATTCTGCGGTCTGCGCGGCAGCATTATCGCCAGTAATCTTACCGGTGGAGATAGAAGTGCCGAATGCTTGAACTGGATCCCAGAACTTACCCATTTCAGGAATTGCTGGCTGCAAGACAGAAGTCTTAGCAATGGTTTCCATCTGAGCAACAGCAGCTGGCTCTGCCTTTACGCTGTCAGCAAGGGACTTGTCAGAAGGAATTGCACCTTCCTTTTCGAAAGCAATCTGCTGGGACTTCTTGGAGCCCAAGAATGCAGCGAACTTAGCAGCCATCTCTGGAGACTTGGTGTTGGTGTTGTAAGCAACAGCCTTAGAACCAGCGAAGGACTTCATCTGGTGCTCGCCAGACTCAGTCTTGAAGGTTGGAAGAGCAGCTGCAGCATAGTTATCCTTCAAGGCGTCCTTAACCTTGGCTGCATCCCAAGAACCGGAGAATATTGCATCAACGGAGCCGTCCTTCAAGCCAGCCAAGCCGCGACCATTTCCATCAAGTACGAAGTGCTTTTCGTTTCCAACGAGCTTTGTTGCAATGTACTTGGTAACTTCAGCAGCCTTATCACTGAGCTTCATGCCAGCCTTAGCATCGTTTCCACTTTCGCCGAAGAGAGTCATATTGCCATCGAGGTAGAAGCCTGGGAGATACCAAGCATTAGCAAGATCGAATGAAACCTTGCCTTTTTCAAGCATCTTGTCGAGGGACTTAACGTCATCAGCGGAGAACTTGGACTTGTTGTAGTACATGAACCAAGTGTTGCCGGTGTAAGGAACGCCGTAAAGCTTACCGTCCTGAGCGGTAACAGACTTGATCAAAGTATCTTCGTTCTGTTCCTTAACTTGCTTTGTGGCGTCATCGCTTAATTCGCCGATTGCTCCAGCCTTTACCAAGTCGCCGAGCTGATCGTTAGGGAAGAGGAACACATCAGCAGCAGCCTTAGCATCCTGCTTAACAGCCTTAGCAGCGTCTGGTGGCTCAACAACAGCGTTCTTGAAAGTAACGTTTGGATTTTCCTTCTTGAATTCTGCTTCAACAGTCTTAATCCAGCCGCCATCTTTCTGATCGTCAGCAGAACCCCAAACGGTGAGCTGAACAGGTGCTGAATCAGCAGCCTTCTTATCGCTATTGTTAGTGCTTGAACCGCAAGCTGCAAATCCAAACAAAGTAGCAACTGCAAGACCTGCACCCAGCATCTTCTTAATATTCGTCATCCTTGACCTCCTATATCATGCCAAAAACCGGCATATCATTTGGTGGCGTAGTAACGGACTCCGTTGTGGCGCAACATCGCGATTGCTGCGTAGAGCAGCGTCACAAGTCTCACAAATCCGTTCGTAAGCACTGTGTAGTATACACGGATATCGTGTCGTTTGCAAATGAGTGGCGGGTTAGTCTGTATATTTTGCCCTATAAATTTTTTCAAGTGGTTGTGTGTAAACTAAGTAGCACAACGCTAGAAGGGTGAAATAATGGCATTATACGATCATGCTCAGTGGCTTAAAGACGCGGTTTTTTACGAAATCTATCCGCAAAGTTTTTGTGATTCCAATGGCGATGGCATAGGCGATATTCAAGGAATTATCGAAAAGTTAGACTATGTAAAATCGCTTGGTTGCAACGCAATTTGGCTTAATCCCTGCTATGACTCGCCTTTTAAAGATGCGGGCTATGACGTGCGCGACTACAAAAAAGTAGCTGCGCGTTACGGAACGAACGAAGATTTAAAGCAGCTTTTTAGTGAAGCTCACAACCGAGGAATCCGCATATTGCTTGACTTAGTGCCGGGTCATACGAGTGAAGAACACGAGTGGTTTAAGGAAAGTTCGAAAGCTGAAGAAAACGAATTTAGCAAGCGATATATTTGGACAGACAGTGCGTTTAGCGGCTATTCTATGCCGTTTATTGGCGGTGAAACTGAACGTGACGCCACTTATATTCTAAACTTCTTCAAATGTCAGCCTGCATTAAACTACGGTTTTGCACATAGGGATCGAGCTTGGCAATCCGCTCCAGATTCCAAAGAAGCGGCAGAAACTCGCGCTGCAATGGTTGATATTATGCGATTTTGGCTTTCGCTTGGTGCGGATGGATTCCGAGTTGATATGGCTGATTCGCTTGTAAAAAACGATGACAATAATGGCGAAGGAAGCCTTGGCAAAGACAATACAATTCGCGCATGGCAGGAAATGCTTGGCACTGTGAAAGAAGAGTATCCGCAGGCTGCTTTTGTGTCCGAATGGGGCAGGCCACGTCAGGCTCTTACTGCAGGATTCGACATGGACTTCTATTTGAATTGGCGCTGGGATGGAAACCCTAACGGTTACGCACGTTTAGCTCGTGATGTTGATAATGCTTTAGACGGCAATCCTGAGCATGATCACAGCTACTTTAATGCGCACGGCGGCGGCAGTATTTGCCCATTTTTAGACGATTATTGCCCACAATATGAGTCAACCTATTCGCAAGGTTACTTTAGTTTCATCACGTGCAATCACGATACGCCGCGTCTTGCTCCGCGTCTTGGCGATCGTGAGCGTCGCGTGGCTTTCGGCATGATACTCACTATGCCAGGCGTGCCATTCGTGTATTATGGCGACGAAATTGGCATGAAATATCGCGATATTCCAACAAAAGAAGGCGGCTACGCTCGTACGGGCACTCGTACGCCAATGCAATGGGACGATGCAAAGAATTTTGGCTTCTCGATGGCTGCAAAATCTAAATTATACTTGCCTGTTGAAGCGCGAGCAGACGGAAGAACTTGCGCAAATTCTCGAAAACAAGCAGTGGAAAGTGGTGAAATTCCAACTGTTTCTGCGCAAATTAATTGCGAAGATTCCTTCCTTTCGTGGGTGCGCTCGCTTATTGCGCTTCGCCATAGTCGCAAATCTTTGCAAGCTGACGCGTCTTGGAGAGTTTTGTATGCTCCGGTTGACGGCCGCGGCTTTGCTTACGAGCGTTGCGCAAAAGGTGACGTAGGAGAATCAGCTGTGGAACGAAGCATTGTGGTTATGAACCCAGGTGTAAATAGCGAAACAGTTTCATTAGAAGCATTAGCGAATCTTACGCAAGAATCTGCTTACAATCCATTACTTAAAATTGGAGAAATATCAGTTAATGGTGATTGCTTAACACTCGGCGCTCAAAGTTTTGCAGTGTTTGGAATGTAAATTACAGGTTAGTTAGATACGTAACTACAGATAAAGTTTATATAAACTAGGTATGCGCAAATAAACAAGGACGTGCAATGGGTATTAATAGTGGTAAAGCAATAATGCGTGATAGCGGTAACGCGAATAAGGAAATGCTTGACGCAAACGGCAAACCAATTCGTGCTGACCGTAACATAAAAACTGGAATCACGCTCAATAAACTTAAAATGCTCGGCGCTTTTATGCTTATGCTAGGTGCATTTAGTAACACAGTAATTGCACGAATGTTCGGCGGAACAGTAACCAATAATATGTTCGCATTGACAGTCATATTAGTTTGCGAATTTATAAGCTGGACTGCAGTGCCATGGTATGCGTGGATATTAGTACGCGGATATCACAATACTCATAATTTGAATCTTTACATGTTAAGATTGTTGATTTTAGCAGTGGTCTGCGAAGTTCCATACGATTTGGTGAATTCAAAATGTTTGTTCGACATGCGTTCGCAAAATCCTGTATTTGCAATGGTTATCGCACTATTTGTACTTTCGAGTATAGATACAATTAGGGAGCGTTTAAGCGGATTTAGTAAAGGTTTTGCTATTACTGTGCTTATCATTGCGGGTCTTCTTTGGAATTTGATAGGAAAAGTTTTTGTGCAGCATGGAATTTTCTTCGGCGGTGTAACTTTGCTTATTTTCGTACTTCTTTTTGAATTATTAAAAAAGCGCGAAATTACTATGGAGATGACTGCAGGAATGTTCGGTGCTATGTCGATGCTTGCACCTGGTATTGGTGTGGCTGTGTTGCATTATCGTAGCGCTTATGGTGATGGTCCTAAAAACTCGACGACATTCCGTTGTGTTATGTATGTGTGGTATCCGCTGATGTTGATCATTGCGTCAGTGTTTGCAGTATTCTTGCGTTGAAAACATTTCGTAGCAGTTTTTGGATTTGTTTGTAAGGCGAGTTTTACCGCAAATCAGGGTTTATAGCAAATCAGGGTTTGCTATAAAGCGAGTTTGGTACTACGCCTTGCATAGCGTTTAAACCTAGTTTTCTAATCTGATTCGCTAATCAGTTTGCAGATGTAATGTCTGGGGCAGGACCAGTTGAGTTTCGGATTAGAAGCTGAAGCGGAGCTGTAATATGGCGTCTTGTAATTGGCTGCTCGTTAATAAGTGCTAAAGCAATATTTGCGGCTTGCTGAGCCATCAGACATGGATTTTGTCGAATAGTAGTTAAGCCTAATGCTTCTGCAAAAGTACTATTGTCAAAACCAATAATAGACAAATCTTCTGGCACTCGTATGCCTAGTTTTTGTAAACGAAACAGGAACGGTATAGCTGTGGAATCTTGGTGAAAGCACAGTGCAGTAGGAGGGTTGCTGCTTGAAAATAGTTCTGAAATAGTGGCATCTAAGGGATTGTCTCCAAAGTCAATTGGTAAGATTTTCCCTTGAACTCCTGGTGTATCGTTGCATATCGTTTCAAAACTGGTAATTCGTCTCGAAGAACTGAAGCGAAGTGGTGAATTAAAATGTTCGTAAACATACAGTAGTTTTTTGTGGCCTAAAGTAGTGAGATGGCGCACTGCAAGTTTAATTCCTGCAGTATCGTCAATGCTGATTGCTGCAGAAAGAATTTTAGACGCTACACAATTAATGCCCACAATAGGTACCTTTATGCGTTGAAGTTGCTCTGCCTCATTGTTGCTGATATCGAAAGAAGATACGATTACGGCATCAGTATTACCGCGTAAAGGTAGTTCTTTGAAGAAAGTTTTACGCTGTTCGATACCATCTACTGAATAAATTACTAGATCATATCCGGCTGCGTGCAACGTAGCGTTTAATCCTTCAATAATAGAAGCACTAAACCATTCTATGCGACTGCTACCAATAAGTAGTGCTATGCGGTATGATTTGCCTGATTTCAGTACTCCTGCGGTTCTTGATACAGTAAAGTCGAGTTGTTCTGCTGCTTGCGTAACTTTTGCTCGTGTTGCTGGCGCTACTTTGTCTGGGTGAGCGAAAGTTCTAGAGACAGTGGCTATGGAAACCCCTGCTAGCGTAGCTACATCGCTAATACTGTTTTTTGACATTTTATTTCTTCTGTTCTTTGTTTTTGCTCAAATATGAAGAGTGTTATATATACCCTTCAAAAAGAACATATAAGTGTTATGTAAATACAATAAATGTAAAGGTTTACATTTTTAGACACGCGGGTAAAAAAGTATTTATTTTCGCAAAAATGGTGCAGTTTAACGGATTCGAAATGAAAACCTTTACATTCACATTTTTTCTGTTTGACCAGTGAAAACTTTTCGCAATATTATAGATTTTACCCATTAATTTCACGAAGAAGTGGAGTAACAATGAACATTAGAAAAATATGTATTTCATGTGTCGCTGTTTTAGGCATGCTTGCTAGTGTTAGCGCGTGTGGCAGCAATTCTGCCGGTGTAACCGACACAAAAAAAGATAAAGGTTTGCCGGTAATGGGTGAAGCATTGAAATATAACCCTAACCATCTTGTTAATCAAGGCAAGCCAATTGCTTTGGAATATTGGAGCTGGGGAGACAGTAGTACCGACCCAATCTACGATATGATCAAGCAGTATACGAAAATCTACCCTAACGTAACGTTCAAAACGAAGAACGTTGCTTGGGACGATTATTGGACAAAACTACCGTTAGCACTCAAAGGCAAAAGCGGCCCAGCTCTGTTCAATATTCACAATTCCAAGGATGAGCTTATACGCCCATACGCTGCCGACTACAACGTTGACAAGGCAGCAATGGAAGCTGACTACAGCTCTTCTGTCGCACACGAAGATTCCAACGGAAAAGTAAAGTATATTGACTCGGTCATCAATACTGGCAATATTTACTACAATAAAAAGCTTTGGAAAGAAGCCGGTTTAACAGAAGCAGATATTCCTACGACTTGGGACGAGTTGCGCGAGGTGGCAAAGAAACTTACCAAGTGGAACGGTTCCAAAATGGTACAAGCCGGTTTCAATGTTAATGGTGATGCATACGCTGCAATCAACCAAGGCTTGAACTATCAACGTGGCGAACTTGCGTTCGATAAAAGTGGCAAAAAGCCTAATTTTGACAACAAAATTACGCGCGAAAACATGCAATTCCTAAAGAATTTGTACGACAAAGACAAAGTTATTGCAACAGACTTCGGTACTGATTACACGCAAAGTTTTGGCAACGGACAATCCGGAATGGTATACGCTTGGGGTTGGCTTGAAGGCCTACTGAAAGAAAAATATCCGAACGTAGAATACGGTATTTTCCCAACTCCAACATTCACGAAAGAAACGCCATTCGCTTATGATCGCTACAATGGCGAATCTACTCCAGGAATCAACGCTCACCAAAGTAAAGAACAGCAGGCCGTGGCACAAGACTTTATCAAGTTCATTCTCGCTAACGACGCTTTTATTCGCTCTGCAGTGAAACATCTGAACTCGTTCCCAGCGAAGAAATCGCTACAGAACGATCCAGAGATTCTTAAGGCCCCGGTAATGGCGGCTATTCAGCCTCGCGTGAATAGGTTGATTTGGCCAGGCATCACTCCTTCTACGGTGGAAACCAGCAGCAAGGCAGCGTTCCAAAACGTTATGCAAAATGGTCAATCTATTGATTCCGCAGTAAAAGAAGCACAGGCGACCATGGTAAAAGACATGAAGAATTCCAACTTTAAGTCTGCAGAAAGCAAGTATGAATTCTTCAAAGAACACAAGTAAAGATTCATAAACTGAAGTGTGTTCTTTCAAGTAAGGCAAGGGAAATCATGGAACAATTAGATCAGAAATCTCATTCAACTCCTCTAGGGAAAAAATTTGGTGGTATAGCAAAAGTAACCGCTGCGTTGTCTCGAACCTTCTCATTTCGCAATGTGGCAGTGACATTTCTGGTTGCTTATTTCGCGATTTTCCTTGCCTATCCTATTTATAAAGCGTTTGCCGGCAGCTTCCACGAGTGGAATCCGTTGGTTGGAACGTACAACTGGGTTGGGCTCGATAATTTCAAACAGATTTTAACCGACGGCCTATTTTGGAAGTCAATCGGTAATACAGCTATTTTCATGACAATATCCGTAATTTTCCGCATTATTCTCGGTTTGGGTTTGGCAATGTTGCTCAGCTCCAAGCTCGTGCATTGCAAAGATTCGCTGCGTGGCCTATTTTATATGCCAACGATTACACCACTTGTCGCAGTAAGCTTCGTGTGGATGTGGATGTTTGATCCGCAGTTTGGCATGATTGATAAAGTTACGGGATTGAATATTAATTGGCTGCACAGTTCTACTTGGGCCATGCCGGCAATTATTATCATGACCATTTGGAAAGATTTTGGCTACGCAACCGTGCTATATTTAGCAGGCTTAATGAACCTTCCCAAAGATGTGTATGAAGCAGCCGATATTGATGGTGCTAACAGTGTGCAAAAATTCTTCCGCATTACTTTGCCTCTACTCAAACCTACAACGTTATTCATTGTGATCACGTCAATGATTGCTTACCTGCAAGCCTACGTGCAGATTTTAGTTATGACTAACGGTGGCCCAGGAACAGCAACTTACACTATTAGCTACTTGATCTTTGATCAAGCCTTCCAAAAGTATAACTTTGGTATTGCGTCAGCCATGAGCGTAGTGCTTTTTATCTTTACTGGCGTACTCACGATAATCATGTTCAAAGCTTCTGAGGACGGTGAGTTGGTGTGAGCAATAAAACGGAAACGACTGGAGCTGTTGTTACGGTGCCGGCTAAGGGGGGTATTGTGAAAAAATTACGTAACTGTGCAAGAAGCAGCACTCGTCATGCTGTGTTGAGTTGGTCGCTTACTATTTTTCTTTTTCTGCTTTCTGCGCTAACAATTATTCCATTTGTGTGGATGTTCATTTCTTCATTTGCGCCAAATAGTGATATTGTGCGTGTCGATGGTGGACTATTTCCTATGCCTAGTACGTTTGATAACTACGTTGGTATTCAGGAAAAATTTGATTTCTTGAGATTATTCTGCAACTCGTTGTTTGTTGCTGTAGCAAAAACGGTAATTGCCATTTATACCAGCGCAGTGTTGGGATATGTATTTGCAAAAATGCGTTTCCGTTGCCGTAATTTGCTTTTTGGTATAGTGATGAGCACCATGATGGTTCCGTGGGCTGTAACTATTATTCCGCAGTACGATATGATGACAAGTTTCGGTTGGCAAGATACGTACCGAGCCTTAATTGTCCCGGGATTAATTAGCGCTTTCGGCATTTTCCTCTTCCGTCAGTCAATAACAGGTATTTCTGACGAACTCATTGAAGCTGCGAAACTGGACGGAGCATCTGATTTTCGTATTTTCCACAGTATTATTCTTCCTATGAGCCATAACACGATTGCGGCGCTCGCCATCTTTACTTTCTTGTGGAACTGGGAGGACTATCTGTGGCCGTTCTTGATGATTTCGGACGAAAAGAAGCAGCTGCTCGCAGTGGGCTTGAAGGTGTTTACTGGGCGATATGGCACTGATTATGGTGGCTTGTTTGCAGCGACTTCTTTGGCGATTGTGCCAGTTATTATAGTGTACGTAATTTTCCAAAAGCAGTTTATTGCAGGTATTTCCACTGGTAGCGGTAAGTAACCCGCATAAGTGAAGAGAAGATACGTAAGTGTTGTGCGCGAAAGCGTGGTGCAACAAGTGTTGTATGACAAATGTTGTGTGACAAATGTTGCAGTGTGGCATTGCGTACTGAGTAAAGGTGCTGCTATGAGTGTGATAAATATAAGCAATCAAGATAAATCACAAATTATCGGTGAAGCTGTGACGTATTCGGATTCGCAATCTCAAATTTTTGCTGACCTTGCAAATTCGCAGTATGCAAAGGCGCAGGATAGTCAGGTAATTAAGGGCGAAAAGTGGCGAATTACAGTTATTACAGATTCGCTGTTGCGTCTTGAGTGGAGTGACGATGGAGAGTTTGTTGACAATCCTACGCAAACTGTGATTTGTCGCAATTTTGCTCAGAAGAGCGCGTATGCTCAGCCACAATTTAGTGCGCATAAAAACGAAAATGGATGGCTGGAAGTAGAAACTGAAAAGCTTCACCTTACTTATAGCTGCGAAGCTTTTAGCAAAGAAGGCTTAAGTATTGTTGTGCGCGGAGTGCCATGTACGCAGTTTAATACGTGGCATTATGGCGACGATTGCCCGGGAAATCTTCTTGGAACTTTTAGAACTTTGGATCAGGCGAACGGCCCAGTAAAGCTCGATAAAGGCATACTTTCGCGCGATGGATGGTCTATTTTAGATGATTCTGCAACTTGCGAAATTGCTCCGGCTGAGGAAATAAATGGCAAATCAAACCCGTATGGGGCTTGGGTTAAGTCGCGTGCGCACAAGGTTAGTGAGCAAGCTGGAAGATATAAAGACTTGTATTTCTTCGGCTACGGACACCACTACATTCAAGCAATTCAAGACTTTTATAAGCTCACAGGTGCTCAGCCGCTGCTTCCACGTTTTGCGCTAAGCAATTGGTGGAGCAGATACTATCGCTACTATCAAGACGAATATTTGCAATTGCATAATCGTTTTAAGCGCGAAGGCATACCTTTCAGTGCAGCTGTTATTGACATGGATTGGCATGTTACGGATGTTGATGCAAAATATGGTTCCGGTTGGACTGGTTACACGTGGAATGAGGAACTTTTCCCGGATCATCGCGCTTTTTTGCGTAAACTTAACGCTGCTGGCTTGGCTCCAACTTTGAACTTGCATCCGCGCGACGGCGTGCGTGCGTTTGAAAAAGATTATCCGCAAGTTGCGCGAGAGATGGGAATTGATCCTGCAAGCGGTGAAGCTGTGGAATTTGATTTAACAAATCCGCAATTTGTTGAAGCTTACTTCAATATGCATCATCGTATGGAAGATGAAGGCGTGCGATTTTGGTGGATTGACTGGCAGCAGGGAGGCGTGACGCGCGAGCCTGGTTTGGATCCTCTTTGGATGCTAAATCACATGCATTATGAGGATGCTGCGCGCGACGGACGCTGGCCGCTTACATTCTCTCGTTATGCTGGGCCTGGTTCGCATCGCTACCCAGTTGGATTCTCGGGAGATACCGTTACTACTTGGGATTCGCTTGCTTTCCAAACTTACTTTACTGCTACAGCTTCCAATATTGGCTACGGATGGTGGAGCCACGATATTGGCGGACACATGCTTGGCGTTAGAAATAACGAGCTGGAAGCGCGATGGTACGCTTTCGGCGCGTTTAGTCCTATTAATCGTTTGCACTCGACTTGTTCGCCGTTTGCTGGAAAAGAGCCGTGGAATTTCCCTCCGGAAACTCGCGAAGCAATGGTGAAAATGCTTCGTTTGCGCGCGGAACTTTTGCCATACGTTTATACGATGAATTATCGCGCAGCTTTTGAGGGCAGACCGATTGTTGAGCCAATGTACTGGCAGTCGCCGGAAGTTGGCATGGCTTACGAAATTCCTAACGAATACCGTTTTGGAAGTGAGCTTATAGTAGCGCCGATTGTTTCGCCTAATGATGCGGCTGCTTTGCGCGGATGTGCTGGAGTTTGGTTGCCGGAAGGTGATTGGTACGATTTATTTGACGGGCGCAGGTATGTGTCTCGCGGCTTGAATGGTCGCAGATTTGAAGCATGGCGCTCGCTTGATCGCGTGCCTGCTTTTGCGTGTGCTGGAGCAATTGTGCCTCTGCAAGTTTTGCCGGAAGTTGCAGATTGCGAGCGTAGTGCTGATGCTGCTGAATCTGTTAATAGTATTGAAAATCCTCGTAGTTTGCGCGTGCTCGCTTTCCCTGGAGCTGACGGCGAGTTCGTAATGCGAGAAGATAACGGTGACTTTGCTGCAGCGTCTGCTGGGAATACTGCCAACACGTGTATGAATTTTGTGTGGCGAGACGGCAATGGTTCTTCGCAATTCATTATTTCAGGCATTGCCGGGGAAGATACTGCCGTAAAATCTGTGCCGCAAAAACGCAACTGGAATGTTGTATTTAGAGGAGTTGCTTGCACAGATTTTGCTCACGTGCGCGTGTTTGTGGGGAGCCAAGAGCTTAACGCAAGCGAGTTTGCGATTTCTTACGAAGGTGAAGAGTCGGCTTTGAGTTTGTCGGTTTCTGTAAAAGACGTGCCGGCTCGTTCGGAAGTTCGCGTAATTGTTGACGGCGGATTGCAAGTTGCTGCCGATCCTAAAGTTGGTGACGCTTACCGATTCCTGCTTCAAGCGCAAGTGCCGTACCGCGGTAAGGAAATGGCTTTTGATGCAGTGAGCGAGGCTGGCGGAAGTGCAGGCGCTATTGCTGCAATCTCAACTCTTGAATACGAAAACGAATCGGAAGCAGAAAAGTATCGCAACAATGTTGATATGCTTAACGCTTACGCAACTGATCAGCCTTCCGTAGTGAAGTGGGCGCAATGGCGTTGCACTCTGCCTGTTTCTGTGAAGCACGCGCTTGAGGAGATTTTGCTGCGCTCGGTTGAGTGATTTAATCTGCGTTAGTAACGAAAAAACGGAGTTATACATTGCCTGCGCAACGCGACGACCTGCCTGAGCGATGCGATTTAGCGCGCGAAGGCAACTCGGAGCGGAAACTCGCTTAAGTTGGGAGTCCAGTGGACTTCCAACGCGAGTTTCGTAAGCGAGCGCGTAATCCGCGCGAGCGCTGACTGCGTCGGTAACAAAAATTGCTTAGTTTCACAGCTTGACATACCGGATAAATTAACAGATTTTCTGTAGAAGTGTTAAAATGCTGCACGGTAGTGTGATGAAATTCACATAATTTTGTTACATCTACCTGCAGCATTTGCATATTGCTAAGTTAGCAATATTGAAACGTTCTGCATTTGTAATTCTTGAAAGTCAAGGTTACACCGCGGGAGCCTGTTCTACACAGGCTGAGAGGGCGAAAGCCGACCGTAAACCTGATGCGGGTAATGCCGCCGTAGGGAAGGAGTATATATGCGAAATATTCGTATTATTGGTGCAGGTATTATTGGTTTAGCAACAGCGTGGAGACTTACGGAAGCTGGCGTAAAAGTTAGCATAATTGATCCAGATCCAGTCTCCGGCGCTTCTCACCATGCCGCCGGCATGCTAGCTCCTACCGCAGAAATGCAATATCAGCAAGAAGCGTTGTATCCTCTTATGTTTGAGTCTGCAACTATGTATAAGGAATTGGTTGATTCGGTTGCAAAGTACACCGATAAGCCAACTGGCTACTTAGAGTGCGGCTCTTACGTAATCGGTGGTGACGCTGCAGATAACGAGCACGTGAACGAGTTGCTAAACTTGCAGCACCGTTATGGACGTAGAGCTGAGCATATTTCTGTGAGTAAGCTTCGTGAAATTGAGCCTGCGCTTTCGCCGACGATTGCAGGCGCTGTAAGCGTGCCGGACGACCATCAAATCAACCCTCGTCTTTTCACTGCAGCAATGATTGATGCACTTGAAAAGCGCGGTGTTGTTATTGAGCGTCGCGCAAGCACTCCAGACGATTTGGGTCCAGACACAGTTTTGGCATCCGGCTTGGGTGCTAAGGATATGCTTCCTCAGCTTAAGCTTCGCGCTGTGTGGGGCGATATGATTCGTATGACTATTCCAGAGCCTTTGCGTCCAATTTTGAGCTCTGTGGTTCGTGGATTTGTGCATGACCGTCCAGTTTATTTGGTGCCTCGCGCTAAAGAAACAGGCGAGCTTGTGCTCGGCGCTACTTCTCGTGAAGACGATCGCGATATTCCAAAGGTCGGTGGCGTGCTTGACTTGCTTCGCGATGCCGCAAGTGTGCTTCCTGGCATTCAGGAATGCTCGATTACTGAGGTTACTGCTGGCGGTCGTCCTGGAACTCCAGATGATTTGCCATTCATTGGCATTGATCCTAAGACGCACACCACGATTTCCACCGGTTACTTCCGTCACGGCATTTTGCTCACAGCTTTGGGCTCTTCTTTGACTACAAAGCTTGTGCTTGAGCAAGAGTTAACTGAGAAGGAAAAGGGCTTCTTGGAGAGCTGCAATCCTGCACGCTTCTAATCGCTAATTTCAGTGAATTCGCTAGATTTCGCCGCGAATTGTGTGAAGTGTTCCAATATAGACGTAAGTGTGATGCAGAAAGTACTTTTAGTAATTCAGCTTTTAGTTAGTAAAGGTTAGATTATGCAAATCGTAGTCAATGGTGAAACTGTTGAAGTGCAAGACGGATTGACTGTTGCTCAGCTTATTGCGCAACGTTATGGTTCGGATGCAGGACCTGGTATAGCGGTCGCAATTGGCGACGATGTGCTTTCTCGCGCGCAATGGGAATCAGCAGTCATATGTGATGGGAATCAAGTCGAAATTCTTAGCGCAGTTCAAGGCGGCTGAAACACCACAAAATTAAGCGTGAAATTAGTGCRMWTAATTATTTAAWWYAATGTCATCCAACTTCTAAACGCGAACCATAAGTTTGGGTTAAAACGAAGCGTGCTGTCTTCACGTCCTGTAACAAACCAACTGAGTACAGCGATAGCAATAGAAGCAAATAGCAATACTGCTACAAGTAAGCGTATTGTGTAAGCAATAGTTTTTTTATGTAAAGAATTTTCTGATTGCAAGGTGGATGCATATTCTAAAAGCAAGCTAATTCCAATTGCGGCAGCTATAGCAAAAGACCACGCAAAATCAGCAATATATCTCCATCCGATACCAGCTTTTAAGCTGTCAAAAACAATAAGAACAAGCCCAACTATTATAGCTATTACGCTTGTTTGCCAAGCAATATGCGTGCGGCAGCGTTTTTTCATAATAAATACGCATATTATGCCAACTAATGCCAATGGTGAAAGTGTAAACATTCCGCCAATCATAGGCTCTGCGTATTGCCAACGGTCAAATGCGATAGGCTGAATACCAATCCAAGGAAAAGTTGGAATAAAACGCAAAGGTAGCGCAATATAGCTGAAAATAGACGGTAAAATATTTTGTGACGGCAAACGCATAGTCGTCATGTCAGTAATAGTTATTTGATACTCATTGCCAAAATTTAACGGTGAGCCAAAGCGCAAAAGATTATAAATGCCAAATGGAATTGCAGTAATTACGCATGGCAGTATCCAAGCTGCAAAATATTTAAAAGGCTTATGCCATGAAGAAACTTGTTTCCAGTTGCGCAAAATATTTGGTAAATCTTTTTCTATATGCGAATAAATTGCAGGAAGTGCAAAAAGAACAGCTATAGAAAAAGTAGGTCTACATCCTAAATTTAATGCAATAAAGAAAGAGCCTAAAACAATATTTAGCAAAGAGTGTGTTTTATTAAAACCTAGGTAGCACCACAATCCAAGAGATGTGAAGAAAAGTGAGGCTGCCATAGGTACGGAATAAAATGACGTTCTAAACCACAAATACACTGTATTTGAAGTAATGAAGAATAAAGCAAGAACGATGGATGTCGTTCCTAAAGATACTTTTTTTGAAGTCTGCTCAATAATTCGAATAACCAATAGGGAACCTGCGATAAGAAAACCAATTAAGAATGTTATCGTAGCTACTGTTGTTGGAAGCATAGAGCCTTCAGGAGTCCATAGTCTTGAAATAATGCGATAAGGCAAAAATAGCAATATTGCTGGAAGAACTCCGAAGTAGGAATACCAGTGACCTTTGTAGTATGCGTAATCCCAATACATATGTTGTACTGAGTGGTTTAACAAATTATTTCTAGCCGTAGGATCGTAAGGATTTTGCAAGTGTTCTAACTCATTAGGAACAGGAAGATTTAAATGCACTTGACCTTTTAACAATGCGTCTGCAGTGTGAGCATATTGATCAAAATCATATGCATAATTACCGTTTGTGTAAAAATGCATAGGAGTTGCGTTTCGTAAATTCCAAAAAATAGTTATTAACCCAACAGCAATAAATGGAAGAAGAGAAGCAGCAAAGCAGCAACGTTGAATAAGACTATGAGTGTTGAGTTTAATTTTCCAAAGCTTGGACCAAGGATTCCAAAGCGTAACAAGAAATGCAAAAATAGCAAGTATTAATACGCGACCCCATGACCACCTAAAAGGCACTCGAACGTTTGCTCTTGAGTCTTCAATATTCAATATTGATCCTATTGGATGTTGCAGCCACACTCTAACAATGCAAGATTTTCCTACTGCTTGTTTTGGAAGTTTAAGCAAAGATGGGTTTAGAGAAGCAGTGTTTGTGCTTTGAGGTTTGCTTAAGTATTTGTTTGCTTCAACTAAAACATTGATGTTTGAAATAAGATTATTATTTTTGCTTTTCTTTTTAATAATCGCAGGCTCTAAGCGAATATAAGGCGAACTTCCATCGGATGTTACTTCTAAATATGCTTCTGAAGGATCCGTTATAAGAATGCCGCCGGAAGCTAAGCGTCTAATTCCAGAACCTATATCGTTGTGTGCAGAAATGCTATCTGTGCTTCCTGTAACACTGCTCCAAAATGGCAGATTTCCAATAGAACATTCAAATAAGGTTATAAGAATTATTACGATGAATGGTATTCGCAAAAAATGTAGCGTACGTTTTATGCAATGTTTGTCAATTTGATTGCTTATACGACTGTTGTCACTATTTGCCGTATTTGGCAAAGTCTTAGACGCGTACGTTGAAATCACTGCTTAACCATTCTATTGCACAATTCAAGTAATTCAGTTCAACATTTTACTCTTCGGCAACTAAATCGAGATATTCGTCATTCCACAAGTCTTCGTCGCCATCAGGCATGAGTAGCACTCGCTCAGGTTGTAAGGCTTGAACTGCACCCTCATCGTGTGTAACAAGAACAATTGCTCCCTCATACTTTGCAATAGCTTTAAGTATTTCATCTCGAGATGCTGGGTCTAAGTTGTTAGTAGGTTCGTCTAGTAGTAGCACATTGGCCTTGGAAGTGACTAGTGTTGCAAGTGCTAGACGCGTTTTTTCGCCACCTGAAAGCACTCTTGCAGGCTTCATTGCGTCGTCGCCGGAAAACAGGAAGCTGCCAAGCATAGAACGTGCTTGCGTGTCATCCAGGTTTGGTGCAACATGCTGAAGGTTTTCCAAAACTGTAGAATCCAAGTCTAATGTATCGTGTTCCTGTGCAAAATAACCGATTTTGCATCCGTGTCCGTATTGAACTTCACCAGTATCTGCTGTTTCTTCTCCTGCCAAAATGCGTAATGTTGTTGTTTTTCCAGCACCGTTATAGCCTAGAATGACAACGCGTGAACCTTTGTCTATAGCAAGATTAATTCCAGCGAAAACAATATTAGAACCATACGCTTTGGAAATATCTTTTGCCATAATTGGAGTTTTTCCGCATGCAGCTGGTTCTGGAAAACGAATATCTGCAACTTTTTCTTGTTTTTGAGCTTCACTTGTTTCGCTTAATAGGCGTTCAGCTCTTCGCATCATGTTTTGAGCAGCAACTGCTTTTGTAGCTTTAGCATGCAAGCGAATGCCTTGTTTCATAAGGCGTTCAGCTTTCTTTTCTGCAACTTCTCGTTCGCGACGACGTCTTTCTTCGTCTACTACGCGCTGATGCAAGTATGCTTTCCAACCCATTGAGTACATGTCTATTTTTGCAAGTTGCGCATCTAAATGCCATACTTTGTTGACTACTTCGTCTAGTAATTCTGTGGAGTGAGAAATTACTAGGAATCCGCCTTCAAATCGTTTAAGATAATTGCGCAACCATATTATTGAGTCTGCGTCTAAGTGGTTTGTAGGCTCATCGAGAATTAATGTATCTGCGTCAGAAAACAGAATTCTAGCAAGTTCTATGCGGCGACGTTGACCACCTGAAAGTGTTCCTAAAGCTTGTTGCATAACTTCTTGTGGAAGTCCCAAGCTTGTTGCCATCGATATTGCTTCAGATTGCACTGAATAACCGCCTGCTTTTTCAAAATCTTGCATTGCTTTGTCGTAGCGGTTCATAGCTTTAGTCATTATGTCTGGATCTGGATCTGTCATTTCTTTTTCCGCTTTGCGAATACGCGAAACGATAGAAGCAATATCTCGAGCACTCATAATGCGATCTATAACACTTTGCTCTGGGTCTGCTGCGTGCGTGTCTTGAGGTAAGTAGCCTAAACCTCCACTAACTCTAACCGAGCCTCCTGCTGGCAGCATGTCTCCTGTAATAACGCGAGTAAGCGTAGTTTTGCCTGCGCCGTTTCTGCCGACTAAACCGATCTTATCTCCCTTTGTGACGTGAAAATCGGTAGGATTTAACAGCGTTCGCGCACCAATCTGAATGGTTAAAGCTTGTGCGTCAATAGGCATAATGTCTGTTCCGTTCCCCAAAATTTAGGCTGTTAGTATTTATTACTTATAAAAGTCATAACCAAACTCACCATTATACTGCTTACTGGTAACGAATACAGCATGTGGTTGATAGTCAAATACTTTACTTTTTCGAACACTTGTTCTATAATTTTCTTGTTAGTAATAAAATTGGGTATTGGTTGGGAATATTCAAGTGATTATGGGGAAGTGTGGAGGTAATTGTGTCAAAACAGGCGAATGAACAAAATGACTCGTTGCAAGAATTGCTTGATAATGCTCCTATGAGCGCTAACAACGGTACTTTTATAGCTGATTTATCTAGTATTCCTTCTGAATGGAAAATAACTATCCAGGGTGCTAGAGAGCATAATCTAAAAAATGTAAGTTTATCGATTCCTAGGAATCGTATGGTTGTTTTTACTGGTCTTTCTGGATCTGGTAAGTCCTCGCTTGCGTTTGATACGCTTTTTGCAGAAGGTCAGCGACGCTATGTTGAGTCGCTTAGTGCTTATGCTCGCCAATTTTTAGGACGTATGGATAAGCCTGATGTTGATTTTATTGAGGGCCTAAGTCCTGCTGTTTCTATTGATCAAAAAACTACGAATCGTAATCCTCGTTCTACTGTTGGAACTATTACAGAAATATATGATTATTTGCGATTATTGTTTGCTAGGATTGGTGTGCCTCACTGTCCTGAATGTGGTCAAATAGTAAGCTCTCAAACTCCTCAGCAAATGACTGATTCGTTGCTTGCTATGCCAGAACGTACGAGGTTACAAATTCTTGCTCCAGTAGTTCGTGGTCGTAAAGGAGAATTTAAAGACACGCTTGAGCTTTTGCGCTCAGATGGTTATGCTCGTGCGATTATTGACGGACAAATGCATGAGCTTTCTGAAGATATTACTCTTACTAAACAGAAGAAACATACAATTGAAGTAGTAGTAGATCGTTTAGTTATTAAAGATGGCATTCGTGTTCGATTAACTGATTCGATTGAAACAGCATTAAAACTATCTAAGGGAGTAGTAATTGCTGATTTTGTTGACGAACCAGAAGACTCACAAACGCGTCGTAAATCATTTTCGGAGCATCGCGCATGCCCAAATAATCATCAATTAGAGCTTGATGAGATTGAGCCTAGAACATTTTCATTCAATGCTCCTTATGGTGCTTGCTCTGAATGTTCTGGCATTGGATACAATCTCGAAATTGATCCTGAACTTGTTATCCCAGACCCAGACAAATCTCTTGCGCAGGGAGCTATTGAGCCGTGGGCAATGAATAAGTCAGCTGGAATGTATTATCAGCACATACTTTCAGGACTTGCTAAAGATTTGCATTTTGATATGAATACTCCGTGGAAGGATCTAGCGGAAGACGTTAAACATGACATCATGTATGGTCATGATTTCACAGTTCAAGTTTCCTACACAAATAGGTGGGGGCGTCAGCGTGAATATTCTACTGGCTTTGAAGGTGTAGTTCGTACGCTTATGCGCAAACATGACGAAACTGATTCTGATCAAATGCGTCAATATTATGAGTCGTATATGCGTGAAGTTCCATGCCAAAAATGTAATGGAAAGCGTTTACGTCCAGAAGTTCTTGCAGTTACAGTATCTAATACTTCCATAGCTGAAGTTTGCGATATGCCAGTAGAGCGAAGTCTAGCATGGGTAAATGCTTTGCATTTGGATGGTTCTCAAGCAGTAATTGCAACAGAAATATTAAAAGAGATTCGTGCTCGACTTGGTTTTTTGAACGATGTGGGTTTAAGCTATCTCACTCTTTCAAGAGCTGCAAAAACTTTGTCTGGTGGAGAGGCTCAACGTATTCGTTTAGCTACTCAAATTGGATCAGGTTTAGTTGGTGTTATGTACGTGCTTGATGAGCCGTCTATTGGATTGCATCAAAGAGATAATGAGCGTTTGATTGCAACATTGCATCATCTGCGAAATCTTGGTAATACGCTTATTGTTGTCGAGCATGATGAAGATACTATTCGTCAGTCCGATTGGCTTGTTGATATTGGTCCAGAAGCTGGCGAGCATGGAGGAGAAGTAGTATATTCAGGTCCGTCTGATGGAATTATTAAAGCTCAGCGTTCAATTACTGGAGATTATATTGCTCACAGACGCTCAATAGATGTGCCAAAACAACGTCGTAGTGTAGACGAAAATCGTATGCTCCATATAATTAATGCCCATGAGCATAATTTAAAAAATATTGATGTAAGCATACCTTTGGGAGTATTCACATGCATAACGGGTGTATCTGGATCTGGTAAATCAACACTTATAAACTCAATTTTATATCCTGTTCTTGCAGACAAACTAAATGGTGCTCGAATTGTTCCAGGAAAGCACAAACGTATTGATGGTATTGAGCTTTGTGACAAAGTAGTGCATGTCGATCAGAATCCTATAGGAAGAACTCCTCGTTCTAATCCAGCAACTTACACTGGTGTTTGGGATAAAATACGTTCATTGTTTGCTCAGACTCCAGAAGCAAAAGTTCGTGGCTATGGTCCTGGTCGCTTCTCGTTTAATGTTAAAGGAGGCAGATGTGAAGCATGCCATGGCGACGGTACTTTAAAAATAGAAATGAACTTTTTGCCTGACGTATACGTAGAGTGTGAAGTTTGTCATGGTAAACGTTATAACCGTGAAACTTTGGAAGTTACATATAACGGAAAGTCTATTGCAGATGTTCTTAATATGCCTATTTGTGAAGCTGCAATATTTTTCAAAGCATATCCTTCTATTTCTCGATATTTAGATACTTTAGTAAAAGTTGGCTTGGGCTATATTCGTCTTGGTCAAAGCGCAACAACGCTTTCTGGCGGTGAGTCTCAACGAGTAAAGCTTGCTACAGAGCTGCAGAGAAGATCTACTGGTAAAACAGTTTATATTCTTGATGAACCTACTACTGGACTGCATTTTGAAGATGTTAGGAAACTTCTAGCGGTTTTGCAATCTCTTGTAGATAAAGGCAACAGTGTTATTGTAATTGAACATAATCTTGATGTTGTGAAATCTGCAGATTGGATTATTGATTTAGGTCCAGAAGGAGGAGATAAAGGCGGAACCTTAGTTGCAGAAGGTAGTCCTGAGAGCGTAGCGCGTAATGGCGAGAGTTGGACAGGTAAATTCCTTAAGCAAATGTTACATTAAGCGTTCAAAAAAGTTACCGATCTGTAATTTGCTGAACTGAGAAATTTACTCGACAAATCTTATGAATAGTTGCATAAATCTTGTTTAGGAAAGGAGGTGAAAATGAAAGATAATGATCTTAATAAAAATTCTTATAAAGCATATGATTTGCAAGAAGAAAATAGGATGAGAGATAGTGAAAAATGGCGTAAAACGCAAGCAATAATAGATGAACAGTTTTCGAAAGATTCATCATTTGATGATGAAAGAGTAAATGCATTAGGAGCTCCATTGCTTGGTGATACCCGTGATTTATTCCGTCCAGCTTCTCGTGATATTCCAGCGCAACCTGGAGTATACAAGTGGCGTGATGGCGAGGGGCGAGTTATTTACGTTGGAAAAGCAAAAAATTTACGCAATCGTTTAGCGAATTATTTTCAACCTCTTTACCAACTTCATCCTAGAACTCAATCTATGGTTCTTACAGCTCGCAGTTTGGAATGGACTGTTGTAAGCACTGAATTTGAGGCTCTTACACTTGAATATACTTGGATTAAAGCTTTTAATCCTAGGTTTAATGTAGTTTTTCGTGACGATAAAACATATCCTTATGTTGCAGTTTCGCTAGAGGAAACTTTTCCAAGAGTATGGATTACTAGAAATCGTAGTGCGCGGCATGCTAGATATTTTGGTCCGTATGCAAAAGTGTGGCCTCTTCGTCATAGTTTAGATTCTTTACTTAAAACTTTTCCTATTCGCACATGCTCATCCTCTGTTTTTAGCAAAGCTCATAGGACTGGTAGACCTTGCTTATTTGCTTCGATTGGTAAATGTTCAGCTCCTTGTATAGGAAACATAGATCCTAGCGAACATCGCAAGATGGTAGAACATGTAGTTGGCATACTTACAGGCAGTGTTGGAGAGTCTTATATTTCACAAATTAAGAATGAGATGAAAGAAGCAAGTGAAGAGCTAGAATTTGAGCGTGCAGCTAAATTGCGTGACGAAATTGCTGTTTTGAACACTATTTTGCAACAAAATGCAGTTGTGTTTGACAATGATGTAGAAGCAGATGTTTTTGGATTCTGCGGAGATGAGCTTGAAGCGTCAATTCATGTATTTTTTGTCAGAGCTGGAATGATTCGTGGAGAGAAAAATTGGTCGGTAGAACGAAATGAGCATATCAGTGACAGTGATCTTATAGCTGATTTATTAACTCGCGTATACGCAGAATATGAGCAAAATTACACACAAAACCATGAAGATACTATTAGCATTAAGAAAGTTCGCGACGCTGTTAGCTCTACGCAGCAAGCTACTGCAACTGATGTAATATTGCGAGCGCAAGCTACTAAAACTCGTCGTGAACGTCAAGAGAGAACAGGTCGTGAGGATTTACTTGCTCCTATTTCGCCTGTTCCTCGTGAGATTATAGTTCCAATTAAAATTTCTGATGAACGTAAGCAAGAGCTTGAATTGTGGCTTAGCAATATTCGTGGTTCTCAAGTAAGTATTAGAGTTGCAGAGCGCGGAGAAAAACGTGCTCTTATGGATCGTGCAAACGATAATGCTAGTCAGGAATTGAAACGAATAAAATCTAGCCGTATTAACAGCATAGATATGAGAACAGAAGCTATGAACGAAATAGCAAAAGCGCTTGGAATGAGTAAATCTCCTTTGCGAATTGAATGTTATGATATTTCAAATACAGTTGATGGCAGTTATCAAGTTGCTTCTATGGTTGTTTTTGAAGATGGTGTTGCTCGTCCTAGTGAGTACCGTCATTTTGCGGTTCGAGGTGAACATGGTGATGGTAAAATAGATGATTTAAGTGCTGTTTATGAAACATTATTGCGAAGGTTTAAGCATAAAGATGTTTATGCAGAAAATAGGCTTGATGCATCAGATTCATCAGATACATCAGATACATCAGATACATCTGACTCATCTGATATTAATATTTGCGATGCTAACAGTATTTCTAATAAGCATTTTTCAGGTAATTCATTGACTAGTGCGCGGCATTTTGCTTATAAACCTCAATTAATTATTGTCGATGGAGGAAAAGAACAAGCAAAAGCTGCTAAAAGAGCTATGAGAGATGCTGGCGTAAGTGATATTACTGTTTGTGGTTTAGCTAAGAAGCTTGAAGAAGTGTGGCTTCCTGACGAAGATTATCCAATCATTTTTAAGAGAAGCTCAGAAGGATTGTATTTATTGCAGCGTGCTAGAGACGAGTCTCATCGTTTTGCTATTTCGTATCATCGTAAATTGCGAAGAAAAGGTTCATTGCATTCTACTTTTGATGCAATTCCTGGAATTGGAGCAGTGTATCGCAAGCGTTTGCTTGCATCTTTTGGTTCAATAAAATCTTTGAAAAATGCTTCATTAGAAGATTTGCAAAAAGTACCTGGAATTGGCGAGAATAAAGCAAAAGCTATATACAGTGCTTTGCGTAAAAATAATGATAAATAGCTTTTGAATTACTATGAGTCTTACTATGAGTCGTAACTCGTCAGCATAAGGCACTAGCCTAAGAAGTATGTCTCAGGAAATTGAAATTGGTTTGGGCAAAAAAGCCCGAGTTGCATATTCGCTTGACGATATTGCTATTGTTCCTTCGCGCCGCTCGCGTGATCCTCAAGCTGTATCTACTTCATGGCAAGTAGATGCTTACACGTTTGATATCCCAATTATTGCTGCTCCGATGGATTCTGTTACTAGCCCGGATACTGCGATTGCAATTGGTCAAATGGGTGGTCTTGGAGTTCTTGATCTAGAAGGTTTATGGACTCGATATGAGAATCCAGAACCTTTGTTAAAAGAAATAGCTGAGATGCCGTCAAATATTGCAACCCGCCGCATTCAGGAGATTTATACTGAGCCAATCAAACCAGAATTGATTGCAAAGCGTTTGCATACAATCAGAGATGCTGGAGTGACAGTAGCAGGAGCTCTTTCTCCACAACGCACGCAAGAATTATATAACACTGTGCTAGAAGCTGGTGTTGATTTATTTGTGATTCGCGGAACAGCAGTATCTGCGGAACATGTTTCTAAAGATCATGAACCTCTTGATTTAAAGAAGTTTATTTACGATCTCGATGTCCCTGTTATTGTTGGAGGTTGCGCGGATTATACTTCTGCTCTTCATTTGATGAGAACTGGAGCTGCAGGTATTTTAGTCGGATTTGGCGGCGGAGCAGTATCCGCAACAATGAATACTTTAGGTGTGCAAGCACCTATGGCTACTGCCATTGCGGATGTTGCTGAAGCTCGTAGGGATTATATGGATGAATCCGGCGGTCGTTACGTGCAAATTATTGCTGATGGAGGAATGGGTAATTCCGGCAGCTTTATTAAGGCTCTTGCAGTTGGAGCTGATGCAGTTATGCTTGGTACTCCATTAGCTCGCGCAACTGAGGCTCCTGGTCATGGCACTCATTGGGGTGCTGAGGCTCGCCATTCATCACTTCCTCGTGGCATGCGCTCAAATGTTGGCACTGTGGCTCCGTTAGAAAATATTCTTTTCGGTCCAAGTCATGAAGCAGATGGTACTACAAACTTTGTTGGTGCATTGCGCAGAACAATGGCTTCTACAGGTTATGTTGATGTTAAGAGCTTCCAGCGTTGCAACGTAGTATTTAACCCATTCCATCAGGATATTCGTTAGTGTTATAAGTATGATGCTTATTGCATAAAATATGGCGGTT
>NZ_LXJL01000020.1:0-983 GCF_001641215.1 Gardnerella sp. 30-4
GTTACTGTTGGAGTTGTCATAGATCCTTTATTTGAACCGCTGACATTCCACAATTCCTTACGATCAGGAGTGTATTTATTAACTAGCAGCTGCCACTTCAAATATTGGCGGTTAAAAGCTTTACTTGCAATTTCGTTTGGAATTCCAGATTTCTTAGCCAGTTTAATCAATTCTTTATTGCTTACAGGCTTATATCCCTCGCCTTCTTCCGGCTGGAATTTTTCGTTAAAAATACCATTGATAAACTGAAGCAAATGCTTTGGATCGTTATCATATGAAGCGATATAAGCAATAGCACTAGAAACACGAGTCGAGTAATGGTCAGTAGAAAGTCCATCCAAGAATGACATTGGGTGAAGTTCTAGGTTAATTTGACCTGCTTCAACCATTTTAATTAAAGTTTCATCAACAGTACGATTAAAGTTTCCACAGCCAGGGCACAAAGGATCAAAATAAGTAGCAACTGTAGGAGCACCAGCAGCTTGCTTACCGTACCCATCCTTGCTAAGAAGAATTCCATTCTTAGAATTAACACCGCTTGGACGAATACTTGGATCAATATTATCCAAATTATGATTAGATTTTGCAGATTGCTCTACTTTTTTCTGAGGCTGAACGTAAGCTGCCTGATACGCAGTAATGCCTACAGCAGCCAACATAGCCGCAACAATAATTACTACAATAACGCCGATAATTGCTTGCTGACGACGCTCACGCGCGGCACGTTCGCGATTTTCTATGGTTCTTTGTAGGCGAGTAGCAGATGAATCTCCCTGCTTATTATCACGCATCTGAATTTTAGGCATTGTTATCCTTCAACCCTTTATTTCGCATGCTAAGACTAGTTCCTAGCAGCATTCTTGCTAATGAAATAATAACCTCACCACAGTTTAGTAGATGGCATCAACGGAAAATACACATTACGTATCGTACTATTTTTATTTTTCAAATGATTTTCCAGAATAAAATAACGCACCTAATCC
>NZ_LXJL01000020.1:1642-17368 GCF_001641215.1 Gardnerella sp. 30-4
GTTCCTAGCAGCATTCTTGCTAATGAAATAATAACCTCACCACAGTTTAGTAGATGGCATCAACGGAAAATACACATTACGTATCGTACTATTTTTATTTTTCAAATGATTTTCCAGAATAAAATAACGCACCTAATCCTAAACGGAATTTTGTAGTCCATTTAACTACAGCAAAAACAACCCATGCAACAATAAATCCTAGAGTATATCCAAATGCAGTATTTGAAAAAATATTAGGTGAGTAAGCTGGCAAAAGAATACGCAAGGATCCAACATCTATAGAAAGTAATTCAGGATTATCACCACAGAGAAATGGATATATAACAGCTCCAATACCTCCAGAAATCACAATAGCTATAACTCGTGGAAGCATGTAGACGAATCCTCGAATAATATGCCATGGCAAAGTTGCAATACGCACTACAGAATCATGACGAGGAATTATTCCATCGTTAAGTTGCCATCTTCGCAAGCTTGATGAAATACTGTAGCCGGATGTTGCACTAATCCACATAAAAACCATCGCAAAACCAATAGAATCGAGAATGCTTAAGCAAGCAATGGCTAAATGAAGAATTATACAAATCAGCAGTATCCATGTTCCTTTACGCACATAATCATGTTGATTAAGAGTATGATCAACAGAAGGCACTTCATCACTTTTAACATGAAGGGAATCGCCTGCTTCATTTTCAATATTGTCATTATCAAAAACGTTATTAGAAGCATGAATAAGTTTTGAAGATTGTGCAATACGTGAATTGTTTGAATTGTCGTTCTGTATATGCTGTAAATCGACATCGTTTAACGCATTAATTCGTGTTTTTTCATCTACACAAAATGTTTTATCGTCTTCACTATCTAATGAATGCGGCATAACAGTAGTAGAACGAACAGTTACGGTTGGCGTTTCTCCATCAGAGTTAAGATTTGTTATGCCAGCTGTACCAGCTGCATCGCAGGTACGAGAATTTGTTAGTATAGCAGTTTTTTCTTTTGTTTCACGACTCGTTTCACGCCACATTTTACGCATAGTTATGTTAGTGGCATTACGGTCAAAAGGGCGGTTCACCTCCGGCCAGGCTAAAGGATCCATAGCATCTTGACTAATTGCATTTTCTAAATCAGATAGCATGCAACGCTGTTCTCGAATCGGATTCAACGCCTTACGAAAAGCAGCCATTGTTCTAGGAGGCAACCCAGTTAAATCTGCATTGCCTGAGGCAGCACGCTCCAAAACCGCCATCATAGGCTTTGTGCCAAAAACAGGCTTACCGGTAGCCGCAAATGCAAGCACAGCAGCAACAGACCACCAATCTGTAAGTTCATCTGAATCTCCGCCTTCAATAATTTCTGGAGCAATAAAACCAGGAGTGCCCATCACTAATCCCGTGCGAGTAACATGGCTTTCACCTTCACCCATCGCAATACCAAAATCTACTAATACTGGTCCAGTAGCAGAAATCATTACATTAGTTGGTTTAATATCGCGATGAACAATACCGGCTTCATGAACTGCCTTAACAGCTTCAATAAGCTTATGCGCAAGACGCTCTAAATCATCTGCAATATAGGGCCCATTCTCATCCACGTCTTCGCGCAAATTATGTCCTTCAATCAATTCTGTCACAATAAAAGCGATTGAAGCATCTAATTCCATATCCACTATCGCGCAAACACCTGGATGATGAATCCTCTGCAAAGCCAAAGCTTCACGTTTTAAACGCATTCGAGCACGTTCCTGCTCAGAATCCTCATCTTCACTCTGTTTTGTACGAACAGAAGCACGTAATATTTTCATAGCATATTGATTGCCGCCATCGTCATTAACGCGCCAAACTGACCCCATTGCGCCGCCGCCAAGCCTAGAAATAAGCGTGTATCCGCCTACATTATTTCCTGGCTGCAAATCGAACATGCTTGTATCTTCCATACTGCATTATGTTAATGCCTTATATTGCCAAATACACAAATATAAACAACAAAAAACACGCCGTTTCTATATTCAACATCGCCGTAATTTTGTAATGACGTGGCATATGGTACACTAATCAATTGTTCTACTTAGCATGATTTGTTATGCTAACGAGAAAACATCGCCTCCTTAGCTCAGATGGCCAGAGCGGCCGCCTTGTAAGCGGCAGGTCGCCGGTTCGATCCCGGCAGGAGGCTCCATTTTTATTCCACTCGTTTCGTGAGTATTTCTTATTTTTTGTTCACATATTCCAGAACTATAGTTTTGTTATCTTTCGTATCACATATAATGACGTGAAATGATTAAAGCAGAGGGGATAGTGGCTAATTAACTATTCAAAAATAGAAAAGATTTCTATTTTTCATATACAGTGCCAATTATGGCGTATTATGAAAATGACAAATCTATATCTGCGCACATGATCATCTTTATAACAAAAAACTTTTCGCGAGTAAGAACTCGGGAACCTTCCCCCAACTCAGGGTTTCCGAGGTGAGAGTGGAGCGTCCCCCAACCAGCTCCACCTCATAGGGGGCGGGAATATCCCCTTCTCTCCCGCCCCCACTTTTATTTTGTTTTGCATTCGATTTTGAATGCCAAACTGAAGGTATAATAGAAAAGTTAGCATTATTGCGAAGGGAGTGATTGTATGGCACGTCGATGGACGCCTAGACGATTAATAGTGATGCGTCGTGCAAGAATAATCGCCTGCGTTTTATCTATATCACTCACAGCAACAAGCTTGTTTATATTTACAGCTAAAAAATCTGTTGCAATGATCGTAAATGGAAAAACGCGTATTGTAAGCACTTATTCAACAAATCCAATACGTTTATTGGAAGAACAACACGTGCCAGTAAAAACTCACGATCAAATTATTTCTTCTTCTGGAGATATTCTCACAAATCATTCTACTGTAACAGTTCGCAGTGCTTATCAAACTTCTATCACTGTAGATGGAGTAACTATACCGTTCTGGACTGTTGCAACTAGTGTCGATCAATTAATCGGCTTTTTTAAAGCTAATGCTAAGAACGCTTCACGAATTACAGTAAATTTGCAAAATATTTACGATAAACTAACTTGCGGCTTATCGATTAATAAAAAAGGTCCAATTAGCGTTATCGCTGACGGGAAAACACGCGTTGTGCAAAATGGAGACTTACCTGCGAGCGCAATTCTTGATTCTCAAGGTATAGTGCTCGGCAAGGAAGATCGCGTAAGCGTAGAAGAAGATGATGGAAATACTGTTTTACGTGTTTCTCGAGTTACTCATGGCAAAGAAACTCGTACGGTTTCATTACCTTTTGCCACACAAACTGTAGTAGATCCTAAACTTCCAGCAAATTCTCGCGTTGTACAACAAGTTGGCGTGAATGGTGAGCGGGAAGATGTTTATAACGTTACATACGTAGATGGCAAAGCAGAAAGCGCAACTCTAGTTTCGCAAAATTTGGTAAAGCCTGCAGTTAATCAAGTTATTGCTGTAGGTAAGGCTGCTCCCGCACCAATTCACAAAAATAATACAAATACACAAAAGTCAAAACAATCCAAACAACAAACAAACTCTCAACACAAAAAGCAGAATACTGAGCAGCCTGCAAAACAGGAGAAGAAAAACAGCCAACAGCAAACTCAACAAAATCAGAAAACGCAAAATCAGGCTCAAAGCAAAGACCAGAATGGTAACAATGGTGCGCAAACATCACAAACTCAACAACAAACCGCATCTGCTGCCCCCGCACCTGCAGCTAATCCACCTGCACCCGCTCCAAGCTCTAATCCCGATAGCCTTGTACATGCTACTCCAGAACAAGCTAAACTATTTGCTCAGGGCGCGGCTGCGCAAATGGGTTGGACCGGTAAAGAATGGGAAGATCTTTTATGGTTATGGAATAAGGAATCTGGATGGAGATGGAACGCAGAAAATCCTAGCTCACACGCTTATGGCATTCCTCAAGCTCTTCCTGGAAATAAAATGAGCAGCGCAGGAGCTAATTGGCATGAAGATGCCGCAATACAAATTAGCTGGGGTCTAAGTTACATTAAGGGCAAATATAAAACACCTAGTGGAGCAGTAAAGCATTCGCGCGAAATTGGCTGGTATTAAAAGGCAGCAGCGTGTTTTAACGCACTTTGGTGCAACAGATTAATTGTTACGAAATTTGGATGGTAAAACTTTGACAGAAATCAGCATTGAAAATGAAGGTCAGCTTTTAGGTGCAGCAGATATTAGACGTATTGCTGCCGAGGAAGGCATTACTCCTACCAAAAAGTTTGGTCAAAATTTCGTTATTGATCCTGGTACAGTGCGAAAAATAGTAGCGGCAGCTGGCGTTAAATCTGGCGATATCGTTATGGAGGTAGGGCCTGGTCTTGGTTCTCTTACTCTTGCAATATTGCAAACAGGAGCACAGCTTACTGCAGTAGAAATAGACCCTCCGCTAGCTCGACGATTGCCGCATACTGTAGAAGAATTTATGCCTAAAGCAATGCAAAAGTTTAATGTCATTCTAAAAGATGCTTTAACAGTAAATGCCGATGATGTTCCACAAATTGCACAGGCTAAAAAATTTACTCTTGTTGCAAACCTGCCATACAATGTTGCGACGCCTATTATTCTTACTTTGCTAGAAAAATTTAGCAACTTACAGAATTTTCTAGTTATGGTTCAAAAAGAGGTAGCAGATCGTTTATGCGCACAACCTGGGAATAAAGTATATGGCACACCAAGTGTTAAGTTGGCGTGGTACGGCAAAGCCCAACGCGCAGGGCTTATCGGTCATAATGTGTTTTGGCCAGCACCAAACGTTGATTCAGCATTAGTTTCTTTTACTCGCGATTGCACAAGCAAAGGTGACAACAATGAGCGTGAGGGAGTATTCGCTTTCATTGATGCAGCCTTCCAGCAACGACGTAAGACATTGCACGCAGCTCTTAAAAATCAAGTTCCAGAAGAAGCATATAAAAATTCTGGAATTGACCCAACTAGACGCGGCGAGACGCTTACTTGCGATGAATTTATTGCTTTGTATCGCGCATGCAAAGATTGTCAACTATAAATAAAACGCATATTTATTCGTTGAATAAATATGCAAAATAAAATATTACGCAATGAAATATTACGTATATTCTGCAGCTTGTGTAAACTTGCTGCTAACAAAGTTACAAACCACAGATCGGAAGTGAACATGACGCAAGAATACGACGAACGTATTGCTCGTAAAGCTTTCATGTATCAAAGAAAAAGATCTGTACTCACCACAGTGGGCGTAGGCCTAGGCGTCACCTTTATATTTGCTTTACTTGTGCAATTCCACGCTTTTGGTATAAATTCTGTGCGTGCTCCAAAAGATAACCCAAATTATGGTGTTCCAGCTCCATGCGCAATAATAGGAAAAGAAGGAGCCAAAGCCCCTTACGTAGATAATAGAGCTGTAGCAATCAGAGTTCTAAACGGCACAAAGTTCCGCGGTTTTGCTCGCGCTGTTGGCGAAGCTTTAAACGCTCGTGGATTTAACTTAACAGAGGTTAACAATAACAAATCAAGTAATATTAAACGAACAATCATTTACTTTGGAAAAAACGCTATTAATGAAGCTTATACAGTAAACGCTAATTTTACCGATGCAATTATGCGAATGGATGATAGAAAAGATAAGCTCGTCGATATTGTGCTTGGCTCTACTTTTAATAATCTTCGCCCTAAAGTAGATGTTCCAGCAGCAGGCGCAGCAATACATGAAGTGCAAGGATGTATAAGAGCTGACCTTATGAAAAACATTCCTAAGGCAGATCAGCATAAGGAAGTTAGATAAAAAAGAGTAGCAGTATAAAATATTTTACTGCTACTCTTTTATTTAAGTGAAGAAACTTTTACTTTTTGTACGTTTCCTCATACCATCGCTGTAATTCTTCTACAGCAATATCATGGTCTACCGGACCATTATCGAGACGGTAATCAAGCATATGCTTATAAGCCTCACCAACTATTGGACCTGGTTGCAAATGCAATAATTGCATTATTTCATTACCGTCTACATCAGGTCTAATAGCGTTAAAATCTTCCTGCTTTTTAAGCTCTTTTACGCGCTCTTCCATCTCGTCCATCGCATGCTCAAACATTAACGATTTGCGACGATTCTGAGTGGTTGCATCTGCTCTAGTAAGTCGATTCAACCGCTCATACAGATGGCCTGAATCTTTTACGTAACGACGAACTGCAGAATCAGTCCACGGTTCATCAACATACCCATGAAAACGCAAATGCAAATTCACTAATTCAGTAACATCGTCGATAAGATGATGATCAAAATGCAGTGCTTTCAAACGTTTACGAGTCATTTTTGCGCCAACAACATCATGGTGGTGGAAACTAACTTTCCCTCCATCTTCAAATTTTCGAGTTTTTGGCTTCCCAATGTCATGCAATAAAGCAGCTAGGCGCAATGTTAAATCTGGAGACGGCACTGGACCTTCTTGATCTGTTTCCAAAGCTATAGCGCGCTCAAGAACCATCATTGTGTGTTCAAAAACGTCCTTATGACGATGATGCTCGTCAATTTCAAGCTGTAAAGCTGGAATTTCCGGAAGAACACGCTGAGCTATACCAGATTCAACAAGAGCTTCTAATCCTTTACGAGGTCTGTCCGAAAGTAACATTTTAGTAATTTCGTCGCGAATTCTTTCAGCAGAAACAATATCTAACCTATCTGCCATGTCTACAATCGCTTCAGCAGTATTTGCTTCGATACTAAACCCAAGTTGCGCAACAAAACGAATTGCACGCATCATACGCAAAGGATCGTCATCAAAAGATTGACGAGGATCAACCGGGGTTCGCAACACGCCTTTAGCTAAATCACTAGCACCGCCAAAAGGATCCACAAACTCTAAATCTGGCACGCGCAACGCCATTGCGTTGACAGTAAAATCACGCCTAGAAAGATCACCTTCTAAAGTATCGCCATATTGCACTTCAGGTTTACGAGAATCTGGATCGTACACATCAGAACGATATGTAGTAATTTCAACTTTTACTTCTGTACCATCAGCACGCCGACGCATAGCTCCCAACGTGCCAAATTTACGACCCATATCCCAAAAACCATCATGTCCCCAGCGACGCAAAATATGTTCAAACTCTTCAGGTCGAGCTGATGTACAAAAATCAAGATCATGCGACACGCGATGCAGTAGCATATCTCTCACAGGACCACCAACTAATGCAAGTTCATAATGACGCTCAGCAAAAAGTCGCCCCAACTCTATAGCTTCAGGCCAAACTTCGAAGTTCTCAGTCACCCTTACCGACACCCTTTCAGCAAAAATCAATCTATATTCCAGCATACCGTTACCCCAATGCACAGCGGATTGAGTAATGTTGACTATATGATTACTCCTGCAGACTTACGACGTACGCTCGCCAAGCTTGCGGATAATCATGCCCAAAATCAAGCTGCTCCTGTTATTACGCCACTTGATTTAGCTAAAATGCATAGAAAAAAGTCTTGCCAGCAAGACAGTTGTGAAGAACAAAATGTTGTTGATATTCCGCTGTTTTCTAAGGATAACAGCACTGCGCAAGACTCAGAATCGCCGGAAGATAATCTTCAAAAAACATCTTCTTTCTCAGGCGTATCTCCAGCACTTATGCCACCACGTAGACAGGCAGATACTCCTACAACTTTTGCTTCTTTAGATGCGCAAGACTTGCCAATTATTCGAGAATATTCCGCAGGCGGTTTAGTATTTGACTCTCTTGGGCGTGTCGCAATTATTGCTCGTCATTCGAGAAGCGGACACCTTGAATGGTGTCTACCAAAAGGACATATAGAAAAAGGTGAAACACCTCAAGAAACAGCAGTTCGCGAAATTCATGAGGAAACGGGTATAGTTGGCGAAGTAGTAGATTCGATTGCCACAATCGACTATTGGTTTACAGGCACAACGCATAGAGTACACAAGCTAGTGCACCATTTTGCGTTACGTTATGTAAGTGGCGACTTATCTGTATTAGGAGATCCTGATCACGAAGCAGAAGATGCGATATGGGTGAATTTTAAAGAACTTAATGCAATATTAAGCTATCCAAATGAACGTAAAATTGCATGGCTTTATGCCAAAAAAGCACATAGGCGGTCTAACAGTGAAGAAACTCACGCGTAAACATCAGACCACAAATGCGTCTACTGCTCTAAAGCAGAAATCACTTTCATACGTATTTTCTTTATTACGAATTACGTTACAGACTTGCTTAATTTCTGCACGTTTTATTTTTATATTATTCGTAGTATTTGCAACGATTTTTGCTTTTCCAACAGCAAAATATGCAGGATTAGTAAATTATGCATATGCAAACACGAAAAAAGCAGATTTATCTGACAAAACTTCTACAAGGCAAAATAAAAAACAATCTACGTATGAGAATCCGCATAGCAAGGGCATTGAAATAGATATAACTCAAGCAACGCCTGTAGTAACAGATAAAAGCGGATACCACCTTACTGCAACACTAAAAGCCGTAAAAACGGCACTTCCAGAAGGCACTTTACAACTTTCTATAAATTCCAATTACACTTTTGTTTCGCGCACGGACGTGCAAAATTGGTCGCAAGAGGAATCTCTTATACCAACTCCTCAAATTTTAGATTCCGTAAAAACTCCAAGTTTAGCTTCCGGTCACACGTGCACTCTTAGCTTTAACATACCCGCAGATAAACAAGAATTACGTTCCATCCTGAATTGGGGTCCAAAACCACTAAAAATTACGTATTTCTCACAAAATTATTCAAAATACAAATCGATACATTCTTTTTTGACAAGAGCAAATATTGGCATGCACTCAGCTAGCTTACCAGCGATGAAACTTACTGCGCTTATGCCAATATTAATTCGTACACAAAACGATTTACGCAATTTTAAAACTAATAACATTCAGCCTAGCGATCATTTAGAAACGCTACTTAGAGCCGACAAAGATAGTATTCACAACATTATTGGGAAAGCTGATTTAGCAAATAAACACTCAAAATTACAAACAATCGCAGATTTAAGCACAATACAAGCATCGCATTTAACACTCAAACCAAGCGCTTATATGCAACAATCTGGTTTTGATATCAGTGCTTATGCAGATGACAATAATGACGATTTGTATAAATCGGCAGGAATTACTAAAGAAAAATGGTCTGCAAAAAATTCGCAATCGCAGAAAAATATTACTAAAGCAAATAATTCAAAACAAACCGACTCAGCTAATCATAATTTAAATAAAGCTTATGCATGGCAAACATATGGCAAGTGGACTATTCATGCACTAGAGCAAGCAAAACGTAATGGATATGAAACTGTTATTGCAACAGACGAATTTGACAATAATGCTTCACAGTTTGCTGTTAGAAATGGCATATACGATATAGATACGCCTGCAGGGAATGTGCGAGTTTTGTCACCTCAATCAGTGCTTACTCTTCTAGCAAATGGAAAGCCTACAAGCGATAACGCAACAAGCGAACGAACTCAGGCTGGGCGCATTAATCGTTTAGTGGCACAAAGCGCGTTCTACCAAATGGAACAGCCGTATGTTGATAGGCATATTCTTATTACTTTTTCGAATAATGCATCTAATTCAAATATTGATGCTGTTATGAACGCATTAGAACAATCTCCTTGGCTGTCGTTAAGCGACTTGCAAACAATGGCAAATACGAAGCAAAATGCCTTGCCTGACTGGAAGAAAAATTCCATAATGCGTGAAATATCTCGCAACAGCTCTATAAGCGCGAATATTACTAAAACAAGACGCTCTTGCCTAAACGATTTGTCACATTCAAGGAAAGACGTTTTACGTTTTACTAAGAATATTCTCGACTATAGTGCCGCTAAGCATCCTCATAATACTGAAGGTGACGCTCAAGCACTTGCAAAGCAAACAGCCAAAACAAAAAAACTTATTAGCATAAAAGACTTAGAAAAGTATCTATTACGCTTATACGACGATATTTCGTTGCATGAATTTACCAATAATACAATCAAGCAGCAAAATTCAGCTAAAACTACTGCACACAGCAAGAAAAATAACAAGTCTTGTATAAGTAAAAATACTGCTAAGACTTTTGCAAATACACTGATGAATGGCATTCGCATAATCCCACCGCATGATATTACTGCCGTAAGCGAAACAGCAAGCATGCCTATTACGATAAGCAACACATACTCTTACCCTGTGCAAGTGTATTTATCTGCAAATACTCATGCTATGGAAATTGTTACACGCCGTAAAACTTTAGTAAAAATTCCAGCTAATAGCGAAACTCAAGTAACTTTACCGTTGAGAATTACTACATCAATTCACACAAAAGCTACTTTTGTGCTTGAAGACAATCAGCATCGCGTATTTGCAAAAGAACAGAGCACACTTATTACTAGTACACTGCAAATTAGTGATAAAAGCGGTACGATTATTATAGTATTTGCTTTCATTCTTGGTCTTCTTGGCCTTTGGAGGCAATTCCACCGTAAGAAGGATCCAGACGAATGAGTTCAGTAGGTCGAAATTCTGTAATTATGGCTAGCGGAACAGCCGCATCACGCATTACAGGTCAAATACGTACTATCTTATTAGCAGCAGCCCTTGGAACAACAGGTTTGGCAGCAAACGCATATCAAGCTGGATCTATGATTCCACAGCTAATATATACGCTTGTTTCAGGTGGAATTTTCAACGCTGTATTAGTACCGCAAATTGTTCGCACTCTCGAAAAGAAAAATGCCGAGGAACGCTTAAATAAACTTATTACATTTGCAATTCTTCTGCTTCTCGCGCTAACAGTTCTTATGTCTATAGCAACGCCTGTGCTCACTATGCTATACGCCGGCGGAAGCGCCGAAATGCAAACATTAACTTGTTCATTTACTTTATGGTGCATGCCTCAAATTTTCTTTTACGGTATTTATACAGTACTTGGGCAAGTTTTGGCAGCAAAAGAGCATTTTGCCATGTACGCGTGGAGTTCAGTTGCAGCAAATATTATTAGTTGCCTAGGCTTTGGCGTTTTTATCATCATCTTTGGTAAAGCAAATAGGATGCCACTAAGTTTTTGGAATGGCAATACTCTTTTGCTCACTGCAGGATTCTGGACTATCGGCGTAGCAGCACAAGCTTTAGTGTTATTCCTACCTCTTATAAAATGCGGAATACACTACAAGCCAAGTTTTGGTATACGAGATATCGGTTTAAGATCAATGGGCCCTGTTGCTGCATGGAGCATGGGCATTGTTATTGTTACACAAATAGTTGTAATGATTACTACGCATATAACAACAAGCGTCCCATTTGTTGCTGAAAAACGTTTAGGATTAGATCAGTTTGAAGTAGCAGGTAATGCTACTTATCAAAACGCTTACACAATGTTCCTATTGCCATACTCTTTAGTTGCAGTATCTGTTGCAACAGCAATTTTCCCTAAAATTTCACGCTCTATTGCATCTCACGATTTACATAGCGCGCGCAATGACTTAAGTGAAGCACTCAGGCATGTAAGCATAATTATGTGCTTCTTTACAGTCATTTTTATTGTTATTCCAACACCTATTTCGTTAGCTTTAATACCATCAATAAGTGTTCAAGAAGCAAACCTTATGTCCGCACCTCTAATGATGCTAGCTTTTGGCTTGCCTTTAACTAGTAGCTATTTGATTATTCAACGCACATTCTTTGCTTTTGAAGACGGTAAAAGTCCTTTTATTTTCGCAGCAGCGCAACTTTTTACTGAGCTTTTCGCTTTTATCGGTTGCATTAATGTACTGTCACCTACTTATTGGGTTACAGCTTTAGGCTCATCAGTTTCAATAAGCTACTTCTTGACTTTCCCATCACTTGTTCATATGCTTCGAAATCGTTTCAACAATGACTTAGATGATCGAAATCTTATAATTACGCAKATRWRWATWAKWNAYWGCTTCAATAGTATCTATTGTTGTTGGTTTCTTAGTGAGTAAACCGCTATTGCATGTTTTAAACTTCAATTCCCCACATATGCATGGAGTATTAAGGTGGGTATACGCAATACTTATTTGCGCAATAACAACAATTATTATTGCTGTTGTTTATCTGTCAGCACTCTTACTTTTGAGGACCAGAGAACTTGTAGATTTGTCTGCTCCAATAATTAGTAAGCTTGCCCAAAAGATTCCTGCTCTTGCTCCTCTTGCTAAAATTTTTGAAGAAACTGCAAAAAGTCAATCACAGCACGAACAGAAAAATCTTAGAATTCCGCGTAGAATACAATCCGATGCAAAATATCATGATTCTTCTAACAGCAAAAACTTCTAAGAGCGTAGTTTCATATTGAGCTTTTCCTTAAAATATGTGATTATTTGGGAAATTATTTCAATAACAGCAAAATGCTGTACATAACATGACGGCTCACCAGTACAATTATGTGTTAGTAAAAAATGTTAAGTTACTTATTGCACATGCGTAGGAAGATGAGGAACAAATGGAACCTCGGTTAGGAGATATTGTACTAAATCGATACGTATTAGTATCGCTTTTGCGCAACGAAGCAGGCTTGCAAGTATGGCAAGCCAATGACCGCATACTTACGCAGGATTGCCAGCTTTTTATTGTACGAGATTCACGTTTTTTGCCGCAAGTAAATACAATTGCATCAACCTTGGCTTTATCGCATAGCCGCAAGTTTACGCAAGTACTTCAATTACGGCATCATGATTCTGTTGCAATTATTGTTACAGCTTTAGATCGCGGTATTACTATCAATGATTATTTGGCTCTTAAAAAAGCACCTTTAAGCTACGAAGCAATAAGAACTATTGTTGCAGAAACTGCACAAGCTTTAAGCAGATTACTTGCTAGCAATATCACTCACCACGCTGTTTCTAGTGACACTGTTCGCATAAGTTCTTCAGGAATTGAGTTAGCAGATACTCCAGTAAGTCCTCTTTTGGAAGATGTGACTCAAAAAGATGATGATCAAATTCCAAGGCAAAATGTTGAACATATTGCAACTAAGCAACTTGCGTCATTGTTATACACTTTGATTACTAAAACTTCTTCTCGAATACAAGCTCGTTTTGATGCGTCTCTTCTGCCAGATAATACTCCTTCAGAATTTAGGATGATTTGCACAAGAAGCCTAGCTCCAAATAAAAATAACAACGTAATACCTATGGCGTCTATTGCAGAATTAGTAGCATTATTAGGTTCATATACGCCTTTATCGAAGCTCACAACAAAAGATATTGTGCTTGATGGTAAAACAAGTGCTGCTTCTATTAGCAATGTTCGACTTCGCGAAGCAAAAGATGATTTTATATTACCTTTGCCTGAAGGTCTTTCACAAAGTGAAGAAGAATTTGATGCACAATTAATGCAAAGAAATAATCAGGATTCTAACGATTTTTCTTCAACTAATTCAGCCAACACTATTTCAAACAATACAAATGGATCCGCTAAATTAAGTAATAGTTTCAAAAATGCTGGGAGAACATTAGGATCTCTTCTTAAAAGAAGCAACACTAACTCAGATTCTGAAGGCATTGGTAACAATAGTTTTAGTGACGAAACTAACACTAATACAGATATAGATTTTCATGATATTGCAGCAGCAGAAATGGCTAGCATTCTCGCTCCTACAGAACTTGATACAGACGATGCTCTTTTCCCAACATTGTCTGCTTCATATAAACATTTTCCTGATACTGCTACGTCTAAAAATATTTTTGATCACGCTGAAAATACAAGAAATCAAACTTCCAAAAATACTATTAACGAAACAGGCGTAGTTAGTAGTTTTGATTTTGGGCATCTTCTTACTGAAAATAATCAGCACACAGAATTAATGTCAAGACCACAAAACTTAACTTCAGAAGGCGAATCTACTGGTCGCGTTCCTGTTGTTGATTCTCACGGAAGATTTGTAGCTCCTGGAGAGGAATCAGCAAGAGCACTTAGAGACGAAATAAACAGTGACCAAAACGACGATATCCAAGAAAATGGAGCACCTTCTTTGCCGCCAAGCTTCCAGCCTCTGGAACAAGCTGCTACTTTGCACAAACAAAAGCAGAATACACAAAATAACAACACTATTGCAGATGCTAAAATTTGGTGGGGTCTTTCAACCAAAGTTATTGCTATCGGTGCTGTTTCGTTACTCCTTGTAGCTGGATTAGCTTTGGCATTACATGGTTTATTTGGAAATCATGAAAGCACAGATAGCTTCGGAAACAACGGCTCATGGGATAGCACTAGTCTAGAAAATGTTCCGTTTGGCAGCCAAGGTATTCTTCCTCAAGAAAAACAACCTGCTAAGAAAAATATGGGTCGTAAGCAAGTAAAACCTGTGCCTAAGCCTAAAATTCCTACTAATAACGTTGCTTACGAAGCTGATCGTTATCAATTCTTAAGCTTCCCGGCTAATCAAGCTGGATATGGATACTATATTCACTTAACCGAACCACAAACTGTGTATCGCTTCGTTGTTTCGATACGTTCCTCTGGAGGTCATGCATATTTGTTGGCAGATACTAAAGATGATCCAACTAAGGGAACTCAAGTAGCAGAA
Source organism: Gardnerella sp. 30-4 (assembly GCF_001641215.1). Lineage (NCBI taxonomy): Bacteria > Bacillati > Actinomycetota > Actinomycetes > Bifidobacteriales > Bifidobacteriaceae > Gardnerella > Gardnerella sp. 30-4. The sequence continues at coordinate 16,205 of NZ_LXJL01000020.1, forward strand.
TTTACATTCGACGAAAGTGGAACAACAGATGTAAAACTTAAGAAGATTGTAAAATCTCAAGATTTCATGCTATGGGTTCCAAAAGATAGCATGCCTAAGAACAGTTTGTACATCAATTCTGTAAAACTGTACTGAATCTCTTATAATAAGTGCTTTTAAGGAAATAAGTAATGGAAAATAAACTTCGAAAAGTTATCATAATTGGATCCGGACCTGCAGGATACACTGCTGCAATATATTTGGGTCGCGCTGGGTACAAACCACTTGTTATTGCTGGAGCTCTTACTCCAGGCGGTCAATTGATGAACACAACGGAAGTAGAGAATTATCCAGGATTCCCAGAAGGTATTTTAGGCCCTGACTTAATGGAATCTATGCAAAAACAAGCTGAAAAGTTTGGCGCAGAAGTATTGTTGAACGATGTCACTTCTGTAGACTTTAAGAGCGCTGTAAAGCTCGTTACTACCGATGACGGTATAACTTATGGGTCCGACGCAGTTATTGTCTCTACGGGTTCGCAAGTGCGCAAATTGGGTGTTCCGGGAGAACTCGAGTACTCCGGCAGAGGTGTATCTTATTGTGCAACTTGCGACGGCTTCTTCTTCCGAGGAAAACCAATTACTGTAGTTGGTGGGGGAGATTCTGCTTTTGAAGAAGCATTATTCCTCACGCGATTTGGTTCTTCTGTTACTTTAATCCACCGCAGAAATGAGTTCCGCGCTTCAAAGATTATGGTTGACAGAGCAAAAGAGAACGAAAAAATCAAATTTATTACAAATAGTGTTGTAGATGAAGTGCACGGCAACGATGTAGAAGCTACTTCACTTACTGTTCGCAATGTTATTACGGGAGAAACTCAAGAAGTTGAGTCAGCCGGATTGTTTGTGGCAATTGGTCACACTCCTGCAACAAAGTTCTTAAACGGCCAATTAAAGCTTAATGAAGATGGAACGATTGTTGTTGATGGCGCAACTACTCGCACTTCTGTTGAAGGCGTTTTTGCTGCTGGAGATGTTGTCGACAACATGTATCGTCAAGCAATTTCTGCAGCAGGAATGGGATGCAGAGCAGCTCTTGATGCTCAAACTTATCTCAACGAAAAATATAGCTAAGCATCATAATATAAACTCCAGCTTTTATATTTGTTAAATTACTAAATTTTAT
>NZ_LXJL01000021.1:0-12236 GCF_001641215.1 Gardnerella sp. 30-4
ATATTATGTAGTTTTTCGCTATTTTTTAGTATGCTGAATATATGCATTGTCCTTTTTGTAAAAATTCTGATACGAAAGTTATAGATACTCGTATCAGCGAAGATGGTTACTCTATTCGCCGTAGACGTGAATGCCAAGTTTGTGGTAATCGATTTACTACAGTAGAAACAACTCAGTTGCTTGTAATGAAGCGTTCAGGCTCTATTGAACCTTTTGATCGAGCAAAAGTTGTTGCCGGTGTTAGCAAAGCATGTCAAGGACGCCCTATTAATGCTGAGGCATTAAAGACGATTGGTATGCGAGTAGAAGCTGATTTGCGAGCACGAGGTTTAGCGCAAGTTACATCTGAAGAAGTTGGCAAAGCTATTCTTAAGCCATTGCGTGAATTAGATGAAGTTGCATATCTTCGTTTTGCAAGTGTGTACCAAAACTTCACGGGTCTTGAAGATTTTGAACATGCCATTGAAGATTTGAAGCGCAGTAAAACAGAAGAATAATAATTTTATCGATTATTGTTACAGAATATCTATTCCCTGCGCTTTTGCATTATTTTGAGTTCTATTTCTCAAAATTTGCGTCATCTTTAGTGCGTATTATATGCAATTTTTGAGTTGGTCTAGTCATTGCAACATATAGATTGGCTGCAGCAGCTAGTCTAGATGCTGCTTCCTGTTCAATTTGAGAAGGTTGCAACACTATGACAGCGTCATATTCAAGACCTTTTACTTCCTCAGCTGTGCAAACGCTGCATTGGCAATCATCGGCATTTTGTTTGTTTAACTGATTCCATAATTTTTCAGGTAATGCATGTTCTAATGCTTGGTTTACAACCTTTTTAGCATGGCTAACCATGCTGTTAGGAGTAATGATTGCAATACGACCACTACCATCATCAGAGACAAATTTTTCGAATAGTTTTGTACAAGATTCTGCAAGTGCAGTATCGAGTTCATCTTGTGATTCAACCGTTTGTGATACAAGTGAATCAGGTACTGAGCGAACTGCATGAACAGTAGAAATGTATAATCCTGAATCTGTTGCAACCTTGCTTGCTGCTTCAGAAACTTCACTAGGATTTCGATAATTAATTGTTAACTCGTAAAGATCCCAATTTGGTTCTCCAAATAGAGAATTCATATTCTTCTGCCATCTGTGAGTTCCTCCGAGCGCAGAAGTCTGTGCAACATCGCCAACAATAGTAAAGGAGCGTGAAGGACAACGACGAATAAGCATTCTCCAATCCATTGCTGTGAGCTCTTGAGCTTCATCGACAACTACGTGACCATATGTCCACTCGCGGTCAGAAGCTGCTTTACGGGCAAGCATTCCTGCATCGTCGCCTTGCAGATTATCAAGAAGCATATCGGCGGTTACTATGCCATTTCCAATACCAGCTTGTGCTAGAGTGTCAGCTGCAAATTGCTGTTCTTCAAGTTTTTTTGCTTGTGCTGCAGATCTTTGAGCGTCAAGTTTTGGATCAGGACCAAGCAATTCCATAGCTTCATCAAGTAATGGAATATCAGAACGAGTAAGCGGGCTGCCTTTTGGTCTAGTAAGTGAGTTGATATCTTCGTTGCTTAACCAAGGTGCGTATGTGCGTAATTTGTCAGGTTTAGCAAAAAGTTGGTCAATAAGCCATTCTCCAGTCATAGGTAACCATGCAAGATTTAAAGTAATGCGCAGTTTATCGTCAAGACGAAGTTGAGAAGTTATATCGTTTAATTCAACTTGATCTGGAACATAATCAAGCTTTTCCAAATAACGATTTTTCAATATGCTGAGCACAGTTTTTATAAAAGTATTTCGCGCCTGGTTATGCGGCTGGTGAGTCCGTTGAGCATCTGATTGAGCTATCTCAATATCTTCTTTTAGAAGAGGAATACTAAATCCTCCAACATGAATTGTTGGAAGATTTTTAGGAACGCGAATACGAGCGGCAATTGCATTCGCAATAACTGTTCGCATACGATACATTCCTTTTAATTTTGCTGCGTATGGAGAATCTTCAGCTGTAGCACAAATTCCAGGAATTAAGTCGGAAATAGTTCTACTTACTACACCTGTTTCACCAAGAGAAGGGAGTACTTGATCAATATAACGCAAGAATGCCGAACTTGGACCAACAATAAGAACTCCTGAACGCTCAAGTTTGCGCCTGTGAGTGTACAACAAATAGGCTGCTCTGTGCAAAGCAACAGCTGTTTTTCCTGTGCCAGGACCTCCCTGTACAACAATAGTGTGATCAAGAGGAGCGCGAATAATTCGATCTTGTTCTGCTTGAATAGTGGCAACAATATCAGTCATTTTGCCGGTTCTGCGAGAACCTAAAGATGCGAGCAGTGCTCCTTCGCCAGTAAGAGTACCTTGTTGTGAAGCTTTTCCTATTTCATCAGAATGTATGTCAAGTACTTCATCTTCAACACCAATAACGTCTCTAAAACGGAGTGTAATATGACGACGCATAACAATATCGCCATGATGCGAAGGGGTTGCCTCATAAAAAGGTCGTGCAGCTTCAGCGCGCCAATCTGTAAGAATAGGATCATGGTTTTCGCTAAGCAAACCAATGCGACCAATGTATCGCCTAATGCCTTCTGTGTTATCAAGCCTTCCAAAAACAAGACGATCCTCAACAGCTCGTAATTGTGTAAGACGATCTTCGTACATGGTTGCGAATGAGTCGCGCTCTGTGCGCTGTGTTGGTGAACCGTGCGAACCTGACGCGCGCACAGCGTCTAAGCGTGCGCGAATAGTATTACGCAAATCGTCTAGACGGCTATAAGCTCGGTCAACAGCTTGTTGTTCTTCACCAAGTTGTGAGGAATAGGTAGACATACGCATCCATTCTTCGTAAAATACCGCAACCAATTGTGCCAAAAATTAGGCATTTAAGTATATCTCGACGCTTATACACCAAAATTGTATTTCTATGTTGATCTAACGAATATTATTTGCGAGGATCTCCGAACCATGCAGAGTAAATCAATGAAAAATTGCGATTTCCATATGCTGAGCACGAATTTCCTTCGCCGTATCCAGCTTTTAACGATTCTATATTTGGCTGATAAGGAGTATAGATATAAAGCAATGCAGTAGCCTTATTTTCGATATAAACATTGCTAGATCCGCATGATTTATTTGGCGAATATTGAATTGTGTTAATCGTGTTAGGGTGGTAGTTATATTGATCGTTATGAAGAAGATAATATCTATATCTTCTTGCGGAACCAATTACTTGTTTAAAGAATCCTGCAAAACGTGGGTTGCAATGAGAATCATCTGGACAATCTAATCCCATAGCTGATTTGTATTGGAAATCGCTAGGATCAGTGTCTGTTACAAGATGTTGTTCTTTTTGCAGCATTGTAAGTAATACTTGTTGACTGATATGACATGCTTTTGCTGATTTGTATATTATGTCTGCAGAAGATTCTTTGCTTACACCTTGATACTTTGAACATAGTGAATCGGCAGGAATAGTGTGAGTATTAAAGTACGCATTTTTTAAGCAATTTTTACCAGTGCATTTTGCTCCTTTTTTGCGTATAAAATTGCGTACTTCATCTTTACTCATTGCGTTATCGTCAAAAAATTGAGAATCAGAAATAATATTGCCTGGATTAAAATCAAAGCGTGACACAAGTTGTTCTTGTTTGTTGCGAAGATCAGAAACAGTCTGTTCCCAACGTATCCACTGAACAACAGGAATGATAATAGCAATGCCTATGACAGCAATAATAATGTTTCGTAAAATTTTATTGGAGTAAAACTTATGCTTTAAAGAACTGTTGTTTTTATTGTGATGAGCACCACTATTATGTTCACTATTTAGGTTGACATGAATAGAATCATGTTTCTTTCTTCTCTGCACCATGTTTCCTCCTACTTAGCTTATTACATTATAAGTGATATGCGAATCATTTTATTATTGTGATTATTTTTTAAAATTGTTCCCAATTTTATTGTTGATTGTAACTATCAAACTGTAGAATTATCCGATTGAGTAGCTACGCGCGAAGAATTTGTTGCGATTAACTTTAGATTGTTAGGGCAGATTGATTTATTTGCAGTAGTTTTCTGCACAAATGTTGGAATTATTAGGATGTGGCAGGAGAGTAAGATAATGATGATTGGAACTAAACGAATTGATTGTTCTTCTATGGATCCTTATGATGACCCAGAAATGCGCAATAAGGTTGCTGTTCGTGCGTTAATACTACTGCTTATTACATTTATTATTAGCACGTTGTGCTTGCAAGGTTTCAACCTTGTTTATAAACAAGTTGGTATAGATGTGAAAGCTGTTGATCAAGCGCCTCTTATAACAGGTTTACCTGGCATTATTTTAGGAATCGTATGCTTTATTTACGGTTCTTTAGGCGACTTTGTGTCATTAAAAAAGCTAGTAACCATTGGATTAACGTCTTTGTTTATAGGCTCAGTTTTTGGATTTGTAGCTAATTCTTGTTTTGAGCCAAATTTGTGGACAGTTATTGCTGCTCGTATTATGCAAACAACTGGTGAACAAGTAGCAGGTTCATCATTCTTAGTAATTGCAACAAAATATTTGCGAAATGATTTGAAAGTTATCTTCTTCGGATTATTTACAGCATCGTACCAGCTTTCTGCATGTATTGGAGTGTTTTCAGCAGGATTGTTAAGCTCTATTGCTTGGCAATATTTATTCTTAATTCCAGCATTAACTATTCTAATATTGCCGGCATTATTGCATTATTTACCAACAAAAAACGGCAATGGTAAAAAAATTGATGTTGTTGGTTTTACAGTCTTTGGATTTGCTGTTGCATCTCTTACATTGTTCATTTCATACAGAAACTTGTTGATGCTTATTTCAGCAATTATATTGTTTATAATTTTTGGTATTTACATTAGTAAAGCTAAAGAGCCGTTCGTTACGCCAGCTTTCTTTAAGAATATTCGTTGGCTTTCTGGCATAATTTTGATGGGCATAATATACTTCACGAATTATTGCATAAGTCCACTGTTCAATAGAGTTGGAAAAACTTTGTATAATATGACTACTTCACAAGTAGCTTCTTATTTAGTTTGGGCTTTTATTGTTGCTGCAATATTCGGTTCATGCTCAGGCTTAATAATTAGTCGTATAGGAAGAAAAACAGGTTTATTATTAGCAATATTGTTTATACTTTGCGGATGGATTGGTATTGCAGTATTAATAAATTCTGGATTCTTGGCTATAGCTTTGTGTGCATGCATTTATTATGCAGGTTGTGGAATGGTGTATTCTCCACTGGCCTCAACAATTCTTTCATCTCTTCCAGTTGAAGAATCTGGCAGAGGGTGCGGAATGAATGATTTAGCTATTAGTGTTTCTGCGTCTGTTGGTGTAGTAATTTTTGACGGAATATTAGATAAAAACATGTTGAGTGGGGATTCTATAACCGGTGCTTCTGGTATTTCGTCTGGATTTGCAAACATATCTCTTATGTGTGCTGCTGTTGCATTATTAGGAATTATCGTATTTACATTCAGAAACTTTATCACTAAAGAAAGCAATGCAATCGAAGTAGACGAAGATCAAGAACAAGACCAAAAATAATAGTGAAAGCAAAAGCAATAGAATTATAATTGGCAATAACTTAGCAACTGTGCAAATAAAGTTTGTTTGCAACGTTATGAGCAATATTGTTTACAACATTGCAAGCGCTAAGAAAAATATATGCATATATGCGAAACAGTTTTCACCTTCCGTCAATCATCTTTCGCATGCGTTGTATGCTAATCGGATATGCAGTTCCCAATTCTTGCGCCCAAAGAGACACATAGAATTCTTCGCACATCCAACGTAATTTCTCAGCGATTATTTGCGACTCGTCATGAGCGGGTCCCGCTGGGATTTTCTGAGTGTCTTCTTGAGTTTTTATTACAAGCTTATGTGCTTCATCTGCTTGCCAAGCCCAACGTACGTCACGGTTTTTATCTGCTTTAGCTTTAGTAAGACGAATCACGTCTGCATGCAAGTAGCGTTCAATACGAGGTAGAGAATCAGATGGAGTTTTGGCAATAAATCCTTCGTATACAAGACTTGCAGTGTGTTCTCGGATTGATTGCAACACTGAAAGCAACGGTAAATCAGCCTTGCCGGAAACAGCTTTACTTGATTCTGCTTGACGCTTCAATATTGCGATCACATCGTGTGCAACAGCATAAACAGTGTCCTCATATACTTCAGATACGTTTGCAACAGTTTCGCGTAATAAATTGTCGTCAGTAATATTATCCGTGTTCGCAATTAGTCGTTTTACTGCAGCCATTTGCAAGTCTTCTGCTAAAGCATTAGAAGTTGAATAAGGTGCAGCTGCGAGCATTAAAGCTTCAGAACCAAGCCAGCGAGAAGTAATACGCTTATTGTCTAAATGCAGCATATTCAATGCGCTTTGCCAAACCATTTGTGCGCGTGAAAGGTTTGTAGCACCAGATTTGTGTAATAAATCTGCTCGTTCAATTACATGACCAGCTTGTGCTGCTTTATTTGCTTTGATATTTACAACTTCTCGTGCAGATTCTTGTGCTTCTTTCGCAAAACGCTGTTGCAATGCAATTAATGATTTGTCTGTTCCAAGAATAGTAGGTTTTACGCGATTAGAGTACTTGTTGCGACCTGCAAGTTTATTGCGACTTTCGTTAGCTTTTCTCTCTTCAACACTAAACGTCATGCGCAAGTATGGCGAAAGTCTGCTTATTTGCTCGTCGTCGAAAACTTCAGGATGTATTTGCGCTCCAACTACACAAATTGCAGCTTTAGTGAAAACTTCTCTAAAATCTTGCCATTCGCTTTTTATATTGCTTTCCGCTTCTTCAATCCCAGGAAGCTCGTCGTAATGTTCGTCAATCCAAGCGCGAATTTTTTGAGCAGTGTCAGGAGCTGGAACAAACTGTACTCGTAGAGCTTTAGGCAAAGATTTAATCATGCCAATAATAAGCTCATCAAGCAAACCTGGAACATTCCAAGTAAATTCTTCAGGAGTTAAACGCGAAAGTACGTAAAGCGGCACATGCACCGTTACGCCATCCAAAGGATTAGCCGGATCATACACATAACTTAAACGCAACCTTATAATCTGACCGTCTGTACCAACTGTATTCCAATGGTCAGGATAATCAGCTAAATCAGTGCTTTGCGTAGTTTGTAAACGTTCAACTTCATCGGGATTAAAGTCTAACTTGTGCGGATCTTCTTCGCGGTTATCTTTCCACCATTTTGCAAGAGCTGCAATAGTAGTTGCTTCTTGAGGAATGCGAGTGTCGTAAAAAGTAAATAAATCTTCGTCGTTTACAGTTTCGCTTATTTGGCGAGTGCGATTTGCTTGATTATCTGCATCTTCAAGCACATTGTGATTATTTAAAATAAACTCATCGTGTGCAAAACGCTGTTGCACATCTGCTTCAACTAAGCCTTGACGAATCATAATCATTCGAGCTTCGTAAGGATTAACTCTAGCCCATTGAACTGTGCGATCTTGAACAATAGGCAATCCGTATAGTAATACCTTAGATTTTGCTACAGCAGCACCTTTAGAAGCGCTCCAATGAGCGTCAGAATACGTGATTCTGGTAAGATTTTTAGCAAGAGGCTCAGCCCAAGCAGGATCGATTTGCGCGCAATATCTTGCCCAAAGTCTAGATGTTTCAACTAATTGCGTACACATAACCCATGAAGGAGTTGTTTTAGAAACAGATGAAGCTGGGAATATTGCGAATCTTCCTCCGCGCGCGCCTTGATAGTCGTTTTTAGCCATTTTTTGAGCGCGTTTCATAGCGCGAATTTTTGCTGATCCATGCAAATTAGCAAAATCTGAAGCTTTCGGTTCACGCACTACTTGCATTCCCAACATAGAAAGCAATCCTGCAAGCATCGACGAGTGTATTCCTTGCGAATCCCAAGAGCAGCACAAGCTGTGAGCAGCCTGCTGATTATTAGGAAGTTGACGAATTTCCAAAGATACTCTTTTAGATGGAATAGGCTCGCCAACTTTATAATGTAATTCTTTACACAAGTCTTGAAGTTGATTAACTAAATCTTTCCACTGTTTTAAACGCAAAAAGTGGAAGAATTCCGCTTTACAAAGTTTGCGAAGAGCATTATTGCTCATATTTCCGTCTGCTTGGAAAATATAATCCCAAATATTTAAAGCAGTTAAGAAATCGCTTGTTTCATCCGCATAACGATTATGAAGTTTATCTGCTTCTTCACGCTGTTCTTCAGGGCGCTCGCGAGGATCTTGCAAACTCAAAAACGCAACAATTACCAGCACAGCAGCAAGAGTATTCGGAGTGGTTTTACGAGCTGCTTCAACAATCATGCGTCCTAAACGAATGTCAATAGGCAATTTCGAAAGCTCGCGTCCAATATGAGTTAAAGTAATGAAACCTGATTTTCTGCTTATTGCGCCAAGCTCGTTAAGCTCATTAAAGCCGTCGCTTACTGCTTTCATATCAGGAGGGTCAATAAAACCGAAATTCGTAATATCTTCGCCAGTTTTAGCAACGCCTACTGAAAGCATGTGTAATACTACTGCTCCAAGCGAAGTGCGCAGAATCTCAGGATCGGTAAAACGAGGTCGAGTTTCGTAATCTTCGCGCGAGTAAAGTCTAATAGCAATTCCGTCCGCGATTCGTCCGCATCGTCCAGAACGCTGATCTGCGCTCGCTTGAGAAATCGGCTCTATAGGAAGCCTTTGCACTTTTGCAGACTTAGAATATCTGCTAATTCTCGCAAAACCAGGATCGACAACGTATCGAATCCCAGGAACAGTAAGCGAAGTTTCAGCAACGTTCGTAGCAATAACAATGCGTTGATGAGAGTGATGTTCAAATACGCGATGCTGATCTTTTGCAGAAAGACGCGCAAAAAGCGGCACTATTTCAATAGCATCCGCTCGTTTCATATCACTTGCTCGAGTGCCAAAATATGAGCGTAATCCTGCTTCAAACTCTCTAATATCGCGCTCGCCGGAAGCGAAAACCATAATGTCGCGCGCGCCTTGCTCGTGGCTTGAATGAATAACTAATTGAGCGCATGCGCGAGTTACTGCAGATGTCATATCTTCATCTGTAATATCGTCTCGATTGCTTTCGTTAGATTGGCTTTCTGCAACAGTTTCCTCATCCATTGTTATGTCTGCAAAGCCGGGGACATGTCGCATAAGTGAAGGCGCGGAGCCAAGCGGCTCATAAAGCACTCTCACAGGGTACGTGCGTCCAGAAACTTCAATAACAGGAACTTTTATGTGTAAAGCTTGTTCGAAATGTTCACGGAATTTTGCAGAATCTATTGTTGCCGAAGTAATAATCAGCTTCAAATCGCGTCTTTGCGGAAGTAAAGTTGTTAAATACCCTAGCAAAAAGTCAATGTTAAGACTGCGTTCGTGAGCTTCGTCAATAATAATCGTGTCGTATTTAGTAAGAAGAGGATCTCGCTGAATTTGCGCAAGTAAAATACCGTCAGTAACAATTCGAAGCTTCGTTTTAGGTGAACTTTCGTCGGTAAATCGCACTTGGTAGCCGATTTCTTCACCCAGTTTTACTTCCATTTCGCTTGCGATTCGCTCAGCAACAGTGCGTGCAGCTAAACGGCGAGGCTGAGTGTGTACGATTTGCTTACCTCTTCCGCCTCTTCCAAGCTCAAGCGCCATTTTTGGGATTTGCGTAGTTTTACCGGAGCCAGTCTGTCCGGAAACAATCACGACTTGTGAAGACTTAATTGCTTCTATTATTTCGTCGTGTGCTGCGCAAATAGGAAGCTCAACAGGGTAGTCGAATTTCATAGTGTATATTTCTTTTCGTAAATTTTTTACTTTTTTGGTACTTCTTTAGTGCTTACTTTTTAGTACTTCTATAATTCGGTATCCTTTAGAGCTTGCATATTTTTCAACGTTGTAGTTTTCGCCAAGATTTTCAGCAAGCCAAGGAATAAGTGAGTCTGAGCCAAGATTTTTTTGCACAACTAAGTAAGCTGCTCCTCCCACTTTTAAACGCGGAATCCAAGTCATCAAAATGTCGTGCAACATTTCTTTTCCAACGCGAATTGGTGGATTGGACCATATGAGATCAAAATTATTAAATTCCAAAGTATTATTTTCTTTTAAAGCGTCATCTACTAAAGAAGTGCGAATATGCTTTAAGCCAGCGTTTTTTGCGTTTAGTTCAGTAAGCTCTAGCGCTCGCTCATTTACATCTACAGCTACAATTTCAGCTTCTGGAGATTCTAAGCCCATTGCAATGCTTATAGGACCCCATCCGCATCCAATATCAAGGAATTTGCCATTTTCTGGTGGTTTTGGAGCATGTTTTAGTAGCACAGACGTGCCTAGATCAAGCTTAGAAGCGCTGAATACTCCGTTTGAGACTTGTATAACAGTTTCATGATTTCTCAAAGTTACATGTAACGTTCTTCGCTCATCGCAAGATGATGGTGTTGCAGAAAAGTATTGTTCGCCACTGATTTTTTGCGTTTTTTCTGATTTTGGTGATTTGGTTTTATCGTATTGTTTAAATTGTTGATGACTTTCCATGATCTCGCTCAAAAATACCGTATTTCGCCTATAAATTTAAATTTAGTGATCAGAACGATTAAAACCATTCTTCATACGCATGCTAGTGATGTACAGCACCGTGTCAAGCAAAGAATCGGTTTCTTTCTTCAGCTTTGCTGCCATATCGTCATTTGCTTCAGCCAAAGCCTCGCGCACTTTGTCGTTGCGAAGCTCGGCAATAATAGCTTCAGGATCGCGAACTAAATCATCGTAATCTTCGCCTTCATCACCTTCACGTTCTGGCTCGTAATCAGCCAAATCAACGCCAAGAAGATCTGCCACGGCAGCATCCGTAGACTTGACCATTGCGTGACCAAGGGAACCGACAACTTCTTGGTAGCGCTCAATCGCGTTTGCAGTGTCGTTAAATGCGGCATCCGCAAGAGCAGCAATAATGCGATTCTCCCAATAGAAGTTTTCGCTTGTTACGCGAGTAGTCGTATCTTCCAAATACTTTGGAGTGCGATTTACGTTTGGATAGAACGGAATCAAAGAATTGAAAGGATTAGAACCGTAAGTAATCCACTGAATTGCACGCATTGCTTCCGGCATGTAAGGGCGGATTTGCATTACAGCAAGCTCGCTTTGGCGATTAATTCCGATTGGACGCAACATATGACGAGTATGCTCATCTCCAAGATTGCCGTAAGGATCATACTCAGTGCCCTGATAGTGAGAGCTTAAAACGTACTTAATATCCTCAACCGTCACTTTACGCTCAGGCTGGCGAGCCCAAGGAATATCGTTGCTGTCCGGACGATGATCAGCGTCTTTACCATCCCACACTTCGTCATACGGATTCAAGAAGCGCTCCATGAACCATGCGCGAGGAGTGTTGTACACGTGGTCAGCATCCGAATGAGAGCCAAAAGCATCACGAGGGTTAAACGGAGAAGCGTTTTCCACCGACAAATCCAAGTGATTTTCTTCAATAAACTCAAGCAAATCAGCCGAGCACATATGCTCTTCTTGAAGATCAAAAGCATCATCTAAATCAAACTCGTCAATTCCGAGCTGGTTTGGCATAACAACATAAGCTTCATCCGGCACACGCTTAGCAATCCAATGATGACCACCGACAGTTTCAAACCACCAAATCTCGTTCACATCCGAAAATGCAACGCCATTCATCTCATAAGTGCCGTACTTTTCAAGCAATGCACCCAAACGCTCAACGCCTTCGCGAGCGCTACGAATATAAGGCAAAACAAGCGTTAAGAAATCTTCTTCGCCAATTCCACCCGGCACTTCCGGCTTGTAGTCAGCATCTCCAACTTTGCCTTGTTCTTTTTGAAGTTCAACCATTGGATCTGCGCCTAACACGCGCTCGTTGGACGTAAGCGTTTCAGTTGCGCTCATTGCAACATTTGCTTCGTTAACGCCAGCTTCTCCCCAAATTCCTTCGCGCAAGTCTGCATTTGGCACGCTTGTGTATTGCATTGGATTATCCGGCAACTCGACTGTTACGTGGCTAAGAACAGACTTATAAACGCGAGGTTGATCTTCCGGCTTTACTACCACTAAACGCTTCGGATTAAACTCGCCATTTGCTGAGTCTTCGTTACGCGCAATAAGCGTGGATCCGTCGTAACTTGCTTTTCTACCAACAAGAATTGTTGTGCATGCCATATTTGCATCCTCTGTTTTTAGATTTTATAT
>NZ_LXJL01000022.1:0-11936 GCF_001641215.1 Gardnerella sp. 30-4
ATTAATAACTAATATTTTATGCAGCATGTAAAGCTTGTTGCGCAAGTGCAAATTTGCTTATGCGCGCTACGCCTTCTTTAAGTTCTTCTGCTCTTCCAGCGTAAGATAGTCGCACGAATCCGCTTCCTTCTGCGCCAAAGGCTTCTCCTGGTACAACAGCAACTTTTTCTTCATCTAAAAGTTTTTTGCTAAATTCTTCTGAACTTAAACCAGTTGGTCGAACGTCAACAAAAACGTAGAATGCACCTTGAGGCTCTATAAGACGCAATGCATTGCAATTTGCCAATCCGTCTATAACAAGCTGACGTTTTGCGCGATATTCTTCTCTCATTTCACGCACGTGATCTTGTGGACCTGTTAATGCAGCTACGCCGCCATATTGTGCGGTAGAATTTACAGAAGAATGCATCATTTCTGCAATTTTGCTGGTTTGCTCAATAACTTGACTTGGTGCAAGAATATATCCAATTCTCCAGCCTGTCATTGCGTAAGTTTTCGATAAACTTTCTACAATAATGGTTCGTTCGTGCATTCCTTCAGCTGCTGCAATAGATGGTGCTACAGCATTTCCGCAAGGTTCAGTTTCTGGATTGCTTGCGAATACGAATGGATGGTAGACTTCGTCAGAAATTACCCAAAGATCAAATTCTTGGCATAATTTTGCAATTTTTTCGAGTTCTTCTGCGGTTGTTACTGCACCGGTTGGGTTGCATGGAGAATTGATAATGATGGCTTTAGTGCGTGGTGATATAGCTTTGCGTATTTCTTCTGCATTAATATGCATTCCATGTTCTGGCTTAAGGGCTACAGTTACTGGAATTCCTTCGCACATTAGCACTTCTGCATCGTATGATGTGAAGTATGGAGATGGAATAATAACCTCATCTCCCGGATCTATTACTGATTTAATAGCTAAATATAATCCAATAGTAGCGCCGTCAACGGCTTGAATTTCTGTGTCTGCGTTGTAGTTTAAACCTTTTACTCTATTCGTATAATTTGCAGCTGCCTCGCGGAATTCTGGTATGCCTAAAACGTCTGTGTATTTTGTTTTTCCCTCTCGTAATGAGTTGCACGCGGCTTCAACAATGTGTGAGGAAGCAGTTTCGCCTGGTTCTCCTAGGCATAGTGAAATAGCGTCTGGTATTTGTTCTACACGGTCAAATACATCTCTAATACCTGAACGAGGTATTGAAATTGCATGTTTCGCTACTTTTGCCATGCTGTGCTCCTTTTTGATTGTTGGTTTTGATTTTATAAGAATAATCTTTAAAGGTTATAGGTTTCGTTTATACGCTTATTATGCGAATTGTACAACACTATTACGGCTGATGTTAAAWRWAAAAATTATTYATAATGCAAGGTTATTAAAGCCTTATTCGTGCGTAAATAAATTTCTTGCATTGTGGATAAAAGGTACGGAAAGAAGGTGCGAAAAGAAGGTGCGGAATTGGCAGGTGGCGGCAGAAAGTTTACATGGGAGTAAAGGAAAGGTCGGATGCGCGCGATAAAACGGCAAAAACTTTACAGCGGCGTAAAGTTTCGGTCGACTACGCGCCAAAAAACGGCAAAAACTTTACAGCATTGTCAAGAAAAAGTCGCGAAAGAGCGAAAAAACGGCAGAAAGTTTACAAGGGTGCAGCAGAAAGCGCAGACAGGATGTGCAGACAGGAGGCGAAGAGCACAAAATTGTTATAAAAAGGTTTATAGGTCAAAAAAAACTTAGTCTAGCGCACCCTTCAGCACACTAGACTAAGTAATTCACAGTAAAATCGACTCAACGATCAACCAATAAGCTAAAGCCCAAATGATTCATCGCTGAATCAGCTTTTAGCTTAGTGACGGATCTTGCGAAGAGCAGCACCCATGCCAGCAAGCACAGAAGCAGCAACAGCAGCCATAGCTACAGCAGCACCGGTCTTAGCTAAACCAGCAGCAGCGGCACCGTTTGCACCAGCGGCAGCACCGTTAGCATTGTTGTTCTGCTGAGCAGAAGCCTTGGTATCCTTACCCTGCTTAGCAGCAGCCTCAGCAGCCTTAGCTTCCTTACCAAACTTACCGCTCATAGCAGAAGCATAAGCATGCTTCAAACCAGGAACAGCTGGAACCTTTGGATCCAAAGGATCAGAAGTCACAACTGGTGGCAACAAAGCTGGGTTCACACCAGCAGCAACAGCCTCATTGTAAACATCCTTGTAAGTCTGCAAAGCCTTATTATAAGCAGCTACAGCAGCCAAATCCTTTGCCAAAGCATCATCATAAGCAGCCTTAGCCTTAGCAAGAGCAACAGTTGCACGCTTAAGATGAGCCTCAGCACGATCTGCTGCATCACGCAAACGAGTAAGGGTAGCAGAATCATTCACGCCAGAAGCCAAGAATGCGTTGAGCTTTCCATTAGCAGCACTGAATGCATCCATGCGAGCATTGTACTCAGCAATAGCAGCAACCAAAGCCTTATAAGCATCATTGAACTTATTCTTAGCAACAGCAAGTTCATCATCCTTGTTGTCCAAGTTCATCTTAGCAAGACGAACCTTGTTAATAAGAGCCCTCTTGACCTCATCCTCAGTTGGACCAACGAAGTCACGCAAGTCATCCTTCTTCTGATTCAAATCAGCAAGATCAGAAGCCAAGACAGCATTTGCTTGACGCAATTCAGCTTCAGCATTGTCTTTAGCGGTCTTAGCGGCGGTGAGAGCGCTTTCAGCTGCATTATACTCATCCTGAGCAACAGCCACCTTATGCTCTAAAGCTGTTTTAGCCTCGCCCTGAGCATCATGAAGTTCAGCCTTAAGATTGTTTAACGTTGTAAAAGCAGTATTCCTTGCAGCAAGCTTAGCGTTGTAATCAGCAAGAGCATTATTATACTTAGCAAGATAACCGGTTTCTGGATCGTTAACAGCCTTGTAAGCAGTATCATAAATGCCCTGAGCGTCCTGAACTCGAACAGTGCACCACTCAACAGTGCGACCCTTGCATGGATTGTTGTCACGCATAGCCATTGCTGGAGCAGCAAAAGCGAAACCAGAGAGGAGGGTGGCGCCAGCAGCGAATGCGGCGATAGCCTTCTTATTCAACATAATATTTTCCTTTCTTCTTCTCCTTCGCACTAGGGTATGCGAAGAAAAATTTGCCATTTGCGGTTTCCCGCTCGTACCAGTGAACTAGGGATTCAACCGGTAACTGAGTTAAAACTTACCGCAAGCTCTCAGAAAACTCAACACTAAAATTCAGGTTTCTCAGCATCAAAAATACAAAAATCTTGATAAATATTCGTTATATTCATTGAAAAGCAGAAATATTTACGACATTTTTCTGTATTTTTTAATAAAAATTACGCGACACGCCATATACTGGATTTTTTTAACGTTTTTTCAGCTTTCTTTAAGGTTTGAGTTTTGTGATTTCTCTAAATACCTTATAAAACAACGAAAAAACGCAATATTTAAGCATCGGCACGCTTTATTTAAACATAGCAAAATTTGTTTAAACATCGACACACTTGAAGCAAAACCAAACAGAAAAACCAAAAATGCCCGAGTAAACAACTCACTCGGGCATTAAAATCATCAGCGCGCAAAATTA
The DNA here is from genome assembly GCF_001641215.1 of Gardnerella sp. 30-4. Lineage (NCBI taxonomy): Bacteria > Bacillati > Actinomycetota > Actinomycetes > Bifidobacteriales > Bifidobacteriaceae > Gardnerella > Gardnerella sp. 30-4. The sequence goes on from NZ_LXJL01000022.1 coordinate 3,586, forward strand.
AACTTTGCAAAAATATTCGCAAAAATACTAATCAAGCAAATCGTCAGAATCTCCAGAACTCACTAAATCGTCAGCATTAGACGCATCAAGAACATCTCGCTCATCAATAACAGGTGCCAAAACCAAATCCTTCACAAGCTCACGCGTACGAAGCTGAGAATCAGCATCCAAACCATCGTCGGTAATAACAGTATCAACCTGATCAAAACGAGCAAATAGCGAAAGCGACGTACAACTCCATTTAGTATGATCCGTCAAAATAATCGTGCGATCCGCAATATCCATTAACGCCATATCCGTAGCAGCTTCCAAAGAATTTGGCATAAGGAATCCGCGAGGAAGAGACACAGAATGCGTGCCAAGAAAAACGGTATTCACACGAAGAGAAGCAACAACTTTATCTGCAATAGGCCCAACCAGCGAATTGGAACGCGTAATCACGCCACCGGTAACAATAACCTCGACATCCTTCGACTCTAAAGCTTGCACAAGCTCCGCAACAGGAATCGAATTAGTCAAAATCGTAATGCCAGAAGCCCTGCGCGACTCGAGCAAATGTTGCGCAAACACATAAGCAGTGGTACCGCCGCCAATAGCAATCACATCCCCCGGAGAAACATAATCCACAGCCAAACGCGCAATTGCATCCTTCAAACCAATATCCATTTGCGACTTTACAGAAAACAGCGGCTCCGAAAGCAAAGTATTAGTCGTTACAGCGCCGCCGTGAACGCGCTTTAAAAGCCCACGATCCGAAAGCTCTGCGATATCCCTGCGAACCGTCATAGCAGAAACGTTCAGTTCCTTAGAAAGCGCAGTAATGCGAACAGCACCGCGCGTACGGAGACGGCTTAAAATCAAATGTTGACGCTGTGAAGAAATCATACGAACATTATCGCACACGTAAACGCAAAAAACAAACGTAATTGAGCGTTTCAGGGCATTAAAACGAAAAGAACGCACATTTTGTTGTCAAGCAAAGCAAGTTTTATGAAAAATCGCACAAAAACGAACGCGTACTAAGGAAGAAAACGCACAAACTACGGCAAGAAAGAAAACGCACAAAATACACTAAGTAATAGCGTATATAACAATAATGCCCTACTATATAAATATGTATTACGTTTCTGAACACTCATTGCACAATGTCGTCAATAAAGCAACGACCGACCTTTTTACATTCTCATACAAACACATTATTAAACCGCATTTTGTTTTTAACATTCCTCCAGACGAAGCGCATGATCGCATGATTAATTTTTGCAAATTTAGCGAACGCACTCCTGGATTAATGTGGCTTCTTCGCGAAATGCTTAACTACACAGACCCAGTGCTAGAAACTAACGTTATGGGTGTGGATTTTGCAAATCCGTTTGGCTTAAGTGCAGGACTGGATAAAAACTGCCAAATGGCGACCGTACTAGACAACGCCGGCTTTGGTTTTGAAACAGTTGGCTCTACCACAAGCCGACCATGCGAAGGAAATCAAAAACCTTGGTATCATCGCCTTCCAGAATATGACTCTATTCTTGTACACGCAGGACTAGCAAACGATGGCAGCGAAGCCGTTGTTGCACGAGCCGAGAAAGCCTGGACGCATGCAAAGTCTATGAATATGTCTATTTCTATTGCGCGCACAAACGACGACTTAGTTGGCGACTTGGAAGAAGGAATTGAAGACTACCATATTTCTATGGAACGTGCAGCCGGAAAAAGCTCAATAATTGAAGTAAATATTTCATGCCCGAACACGCGTGTGGGTGAACCATTTAGTCAGCCGGAAGCACTTGACAAATTATTCACCGATCTTGACACTATTAAGCGACCTCAGCCAACGTTAGTTAAGATGCCGCTTAATTTGCACGGTGGTTGGGAACAGTTCAAATCTTTGCTTGACGTACTTGCCGAACATAAAGTTGACGGAGTAAGTATTGCGAACTTGCAAAAGAATCGCGCAGGACTTGATGTTCCGGAAGATTGGCAAGGAGCACTTTCTGGAGGTCCTACCTACAGCGCAAGCAACGAGCTTATTCGACGCACGCGCAAAGCTTTTGGTAAACGTTTTGCTATTGCAGGCATTGGCGGAGTATTTACGCCAAAGCAAGCATATGAGAAGATTCGCTCAGGCGCTGACTTGGTTATGTTTATTACGTCACTTATGTACAGAGGACCACAGCAAATCACAACGCTGAAACGCGGACTTGCGGATCTTTTGAAACGCGACGGCTTCGAGCATGTTGCAGACGCAGTTGGTGCGGATTTGAATTAGCAGTGCGGATTTGCACAGTGCGTATTTGCGCTAAAAATGACCCTTACTTTGCTCACAATCAAGTAGCATAAGTAAGGGTCTATTTGTAAGGAACAGCACAAAACAACTTAGTATTTAGTAAGTTAACTAGCAATTACGAGTTAACAAATACCATTTAGTAATTATCAGTTTCTGAATTACTATAGTCGTCGCGACGAGCAGTGCCGTACTGATCTTGCGTGTTCTTTTGTTTCTTAGCTTCTTCCTGCTGTTCTTGTGCTGCCTGCTTTCTAGCGTCTTCATCTCGCTTCTGCTGATCAGTTTTAACAGTATTTTTAGGCATGCCAGGCAGAGTTCCACCGGCAGTGTACTTTGGATCAGGCTTGCCATAATCGTTGTCAACAGGAATGTTAGCAGCTTTCAAATAGTCATTCATAAACTGTTTCCACGCTGGCGTTGCAATATACATACCGTACCAAGCTGCCATTGTACGACCGTTAATAGTCATGCCATTAAAGCTTTTTTGTGATTCGGCGTTACCAACTGCCACAAACGAAGCAACTTGATACGGCACAAAACCAGCTGTAGTCATGTAGTACTGTTCGTTAGTACCAGTTTTTGCGAAAGTCTTGCGACCACCATCAAGTTGGGTAGTTGAAGCCTCGCCGCCAGGTTGCACAACACCCTGATTCAGCGCATAAGCAGCAGTTTGAGCAATTCCCTTTGGAATTGCTTGATGGCAATGCGCACTAGGAACTTTCAAACGCTTACCATTTTTGTCAACAACTCGCTTAATAGCAATAGGATCGCATGCCACGCCATCAGCACCAATAGTTGCATACACATTCGCCACAGTTAAAGGCGAAGCTTGCACAGAACCAATCGTCATAGGCGGATTAAGCGAGTTAGAAGAATACACACTTTCCTGACCAAGAGGCGAATTATGGTAACCAAGTATGCGAGCAGCATCCGCGATTGAGCACAGCTTAATTTGCTGAGCCATAGAAGCCTGAGTGGTGTTATGCGAGCGCACAAGACCTTGCAAAGGAGTTTCCGGATTAGTTGTGCCACCACCAGAGTTTTGAACTGACCAACTACCAACTCCGCGGAATTTGCTGCAATTAAAATCAGCATTGTTGTAAAGCATAGAAGTGCGAAGAGGCTGATTAATTGACTTTCCAGCAAGCATCCATGCAACCATATTAATTGGCTTCCACGTAGAACCAATCTGCCAACCAAGACCGCCACCATCTCGCTCATCTACAGCATAGTTCAAAGCAGTATGCGTAGGATCTGATTTTGCAGCATCCGTAGCATCATAAATACGATTGCTGCCAAATGCCAAAACTTCACCAGTTCCAGGCTTAATTGCTGCAATTGAAACCTCAAAACCGCTCTTATCGTTTACAGGAATCGTATCTCTAGCAGCTTTCATAGCAGCCTTACTAGCACGCAAATCCATAGTTGTGTAGATATCAAGACCACCCTCAGTAAGCAACTTTTCGCGCATGGCAGCAGTTTTACCAAACTCGCGAGAGTGCAAAATTTTCTTCGTCACATAATCGCAGAAGAATGCTGCATCGCCTGCAGCTTGGCACCCAATCTTAGAAACTTCCCTCTGTATATTAAGAGTGCTTTTAAGAGGAATAGCAGAAGCAGAATCATGCTCGCTCTTAGTAATAAAACCTTGACGAAGCATTAAATCAAGAACAATATTGCGCTGCTTTTGCGCTTCAGGCTGATTTGCTTCAATAGAAGGATCGTAATGCGAAGGATTCTTTGTAATTGCAGCAATAGTTGCCGATTGCACAAGATTAAGTTTTGCAGCGCTCGTATTGAAGTAGCGGTGAGCTGCAGTTTCTACGCCGTAAATATTATTGCTACCGAACTGCGCAATATTTAAATATCCCTGCAAAATCTCAAGTTTGGAATATTTTTTCTCCATTTGAATTGCAATAAGCATTTCGCGCAATTTACGTGCAATAGTGCCTTCAGAAGCGTGGTACTCAGCTAAAGGATCGTTACTTTCGCGAGCTTTAATCATAAGCACATTTTTTACATATTGCTGAGTTAAGGAAGAGCCACCTTGCATATCTCCCTTTTTAACGAATGTTTGCACGAATGCGCGAATAACACCTTGCATATCTACGCCGGAATGCTCAAAGAATCGACGGTCTTCACGAGCAACCATTGCTCGCTGCATATATTGCGATATGCGTCGAAGCGGCACTACAGTGCGGTTTTGAGCATAAAAAGTTGCAATAATAGTTTTGCCATCAGAAGCGTAAAGTCGCGATTTTTGCGGCAAAGCAGTTACATCAAAATCGATGCCGTCAACGCGAAGTGAAGGTACTACTGTTTTCACTATGCTATTCACGCTCATTACGCCAGGAACAAACATAATACTTGCTGCAACACCTCCTGCAACACACAAAGTGATGTAGGTAAGGAACAGTGCTAGCACACGGCGAACAGTCAGTGAATTCTTTTTCGGCATGCGTACTATTCTAAAGGTTTGCCTCTACTTGAAAACTGGCATCATAAACATTCGCACTTTAACGCTCAGCTCGACGAATAAGCATGCCAGGCTTATAAATAATAATTGACCTGCCTTGGCGCATAATCCAGCCTCTGTTTGCAAAATCCATAAGTGCTTTGTTAACTGTTTCGCGTGAAGAGCCAACAAGTTGCGCAAGCTCTTCTTGCGTTAAATCATGCGGCACAAGCAAGCCATCGCTCATAGGCTCGCCAAATCTTGAAGCTAAATTCAGCAAAGTCTTCGCTAAACGAGCAGGAACATCCATAAAAACTAAGTCGGAAATTCGCTCATTATTTGCTCTCATGCGCGCTGCAAGCACTTGAAGCATATCTACTGCAACGCTAGGGTGATTGTTTAGCCAATGGAATAACACGTCATTTTCTAGCCATAAAACTCTAGTATTGTTTGTAATAGATATTGCTGAAGCTGTACGAGGACCGCCGCTAGGATCAAAAACGGGAATTTCGCCTAGAATTTCGCCAGGAGTGTGAATACTTAACAATTGCACACGATTGTCGTTTGAATGACGAACTAATTTTACTCTTCCACGCTCAAGCAAGTACATTCGATGGTCAGTATCGCCTTCATTAAAAATTGCCGAACCTTTTTTAAATGTCGATTCTTGCAAATACTGCATCAATTCTTTTACTTGATCAGCTGGAACTTGCTTAAACAATGCGGTATGTTGCAGTGAAAATTCATCACTGTCAACGCTGAGTGTTGCCATTGCTGCTCTACCCCTTCATTAAGCAATAAGTAGATATCTCCATTGAACTACCTGTATGCGGATGAGCGCAAACGCAAACGAAAAACGTAAGCGAAAAACGCACATCACCTGACCTATGATATCACGAAAGACGAGGAAACGACATTTACTTTACGCCGCTGTAAAGTTTCTGCCGCTTTTTAGCATGCAAACGACCGTTTTTTTACAACGCAGTAAAGTTTCTGCCGCCTTTTAGCACACAAACGACATTTACTTTACAACGCAGTAAAGTTTCTGCCGCTTCCGACTAACTATTTACTCCCATAACATGCAAGCACCATGCGTTTTCATAAGCTAACTCCTGCCATTGCCTGTACCTGCCAGAAGTGCCACCGTGACCACCGTCAGTTTCAATACGAGCAATTGCATCAACCCCAGAAGCTTGCAATTTAGCGAGCCATTTCAAAGGTTCTGTAACAAGTACGCGCGTGTCGTGAATAGACGATGTGATTAAGATTTTCGGAAAATCAGCTAACTTTTTGCGACCATCTTCCGTTTTTGCGCAAGGCACATTTTCGTAAGGAGTATACGATTTCATATAAGCATAAGCTTCAGAATCATCGAGCGGATTGCCCCACTCATCCCACTCTGTTACAGTAAGCGGCAAAGAAGAGTCGAGCATAGACGTAAGAGCATCTACAAAAGGCACGTCTGCTTCAATCCCTGCATAACATTCCGGAGCCATATTTGCTATAGCACCCATAAGCAAGCCTCCTGCTGAACCACCGTTTGCAACAGTATGGCAAGCAGAAGCAAAACCAGCATTTTGCAAAGCACGCGTGGCATCAACAAAATCTTCAAAAGTATGCTTTTTATTAACGCGCCTACCCTGCTCATACCACGCGCGACCCATTTCGCCACCGCCTCGCACATGCACTTGCGCATATAACACGCCGCGATCCAGCAAACTCAAGCGACCGACAGAAAAAGTAGGGTCTGAACTAACTTCATACGCTCCATAACCAGTAATAAACATTGAGTCAGTTTGAGAAATTTTATCCGGACGCCACACAAGCGATACTGGCACACGCTCACCATCTCGAGCAGTAATCCAAACGCGCTTTTCAGCATAATTGTGCTCATTAAATTCGCCTAAAATTTTACCTTGCTTGAGCAGCACATCTTCGCCTGTTAAAGGATCCAACTCGCGAAGTTGACCTAAAGTTGCGTAACTGCCAAAAGCGTAACGCATATGCGGAGCTTCGTACGAAGGATTTCCAGTCATAGAAATACTAAATAAGCGATTATTGTTGATTTCTTCTTGTGAAATATTTGCGAGCGCAGCACGTGATTCGGCTTGCGCTTGATCCGCAAGTTGATCCGTAAGTTGAGAAGAAAATTGATCCGTAGGTTGATCCGTAAATTGATTCGCAAGCTGGGAAGAAAGTGGGTGCACTTCGCAAAAACGCCACGGTTTTGCTTGCAAAAAATCTTCAACAGCGCGCTTCTTGCTCATTACAGCCAAATGCGGCAAACCTTGAGAACGGTAAGCTAGTGCCACATAATTTTTGTACATTGACAATCCGCTTATGCTCAATCCAACTGCATTTTGCAATATTTCAGGATTTTGAGGCGAATTATAAGGCTTTGTAATAGGCTCACTTCCGGCACCTTTTTGCCAAACATCTCCTTGCTCGCAACCATAAGGAGAACCCGAAGCAACACATACTCCATCCGAAAGCTTATACGTTACATGCTCATCAAACTTGCCGGAATTTCCTCTCATATCAATAATGTCAATTTCAAAATTAGGATTTTTAGCGTTATGGCACACAATCGCAATTGGAATATCTTCACCATTTTCGCCAGCATTCTCGAAGCAAGCGAAAGAAATATCGTATTCCACTCCCTCAACCGGCTCAATAACCATACGGAATTCGCCCTCAGGATTGCTCAAAGGAAGCATGAGCACACGCGATGTAGTCTTTGAACTACTACTGATCATCATGTATCGTTCGTCAAAACTTTCATACACGTCAACAAAAAATCGCTCGTCAGTTTCTTCAAAAACTTTTACATCGCTGGAAACTTTAGTGCCGACCTTATGCCTCCAAACTTGATAAGGACGCCAAGCATCATCAAGCTTTACATAAAACATCCATTTTCCATCTGGAGAAAGTGAAGCAGAAGCAAGATTTTCCCACGATTCTTCCAACTGCAACCAAGAACATGTTTTTGTAGAAAAGTCACGAATAAAATAGTTAAAGCGTTCATCACCTTGAGTGTCGACACCGTACAGCATTCTCAAACCGTTGGTACTCAAATCCATTCCACCGACTCTAAAGAACTTGCCACCAGAGTGCTCAGATTCAAGGTTTGCATCAAATAAAATTTCTTCACCATCAGTTGTGCCAGGTTTTGCAGAATTGTCGATAGTTGGCGGATTCCAATCGTCACTATTTTCGACTTTCATACGGCATTGCACAGCGTATTGTTTGCCTTTTTCAGTGCGCACATAATACCAGTAATTATTCATGCGCACAGGAACAGACATGTCTGTTTCTTGAACTCTTGAGCGCAACTCGTCAAATAATGTAGAACGCAAGTTTGCTAAGTGCTTTACACGCTGTTCAGTATAAGCATTTTGACTATTGACGTATTCCATAAGCTTAGGATTATTGCGATCTTTCATCCAAGCATATTCGTCTATATAAGTGTCGCCATGGAATTCACGTGCCGACGGTATGCGTTCTGCCGCTTTTGGCTTTGCAAAATCTTGATTATTCATAGCTACACCTCTTTTAATTTTCATTAAGTATTTTCTTCAGCTCTTATATATCTGTCTCTTATACACATCT
>NZ_LXJL01000023.1:0-9118 GCF_001641215.1 Gardnerella sp. 30-4
TTATAAATACAATTTCGTGAAGGCACTTTATAAAAGCAATTTTTAAAGAGAGGTTCAAAAAGTATGATTGAGCGTTTTCAGCATGTAAGCGTAATGCTCGGGCGCTTTTTTAGCAATGCTATTGTATGGTGTTCAGCTGTATTTTTCAGCGCGTTAGCATTACTGAGTTTAATTCTTTCTGCTCATCTTTTCCCCGGAGAATACAGACTTGAGTTTTTATGGTTTCAGTCGCCATTTGTACTCATTTTAAGTGCTTTATTATTCTTTATTTTCGTGTTTTTAAAGAAACGGCATGTTTTTGATAAAATCCGTATTCGATACTTTGCTGCAGCAGTTTTTGCTTATGTACTTGTATTGGGATTTTTGTGGATAAAAGTTACTCGTGCTTGGCCTGAATGGGATCCTGCTTATATGTTTAGCGCGGCGCAATATTATGCGGATCCTAATCGAAAACCTATAAATTGCGCTACTGATACGTCGGAATTATCGTGGATTATTTGCCCGGGCGGTTACTTCACTAGATTCCCATTCCAATTCCCTCTTCTTTCTCTTATGCGATTTTTGGTAATCGTTTTTGGCTCTAACGCGTACCTTGCTTTTGAAGTATTGAACGTGTTATGCGCTGCTATTACTGGAATTCTTATTGCATACTACGTAAATTTGCTGTTCCGTAATAAGGATGTGACTATTCTTTCTTTACTTTTGTATGCAGCATTTTTGCCTATGATTTTTTACGCGACTTTTGCGTACGGCAATACTGTTTGCTTACCGTTTGTTTTTGGCGCGCTCATTTTTCATGCTAAAAATATTAAAAGTGGAAGTTGGCTTAATGCGGTTCAGTCGTTGATTTGCATGTTCTTTGCTATATTGCTTAAGTCAACTATGGCTTATTGCTTAATTGGCATGATTGTCGTGTGGATTGTGTCGGCTTTGCGCTCTAAAAAGTGGGAACACGCTGTTTGCGTATTGCTTGCCATTGTGTTCTTTGCTTTAAGTAATGTTGCTGTGGCAAGTTCAGCTAATTCTTTCGGACATAATGCAAAAGATGGTTTGCCTTCTACTGTTTGGCTTGCAATGGCAACAGATCCCTCTCGCAAAATAGGTCCAAATAATCCTGGATGGTATAACGGGTATCCTACGAGCTTTGACGTTAAAACGTATAACAAAGATGATATTAAGAAAGAATCTACGGAATTATTGCGCAATAATCTTAGGCATTTCGCAAATAATCCGGGTGATGCCTTTAGTTTTGTCACTAAAAAATTTGCTGGAGAATGGCTTGAACCTACTTACGAATCTTTACTTGCAAGTAGTTGGAAGTGGAATGGTCCAAATAGACCAGTTTTGCTTGATCGCAAAATGAATCCTGTTTTAAGATCGCTTTATTCTGGAAAGCTTAATATTATTACATTTACTTTCTTAGACGCTCTTCAATTTATGCTTGTTGCTTTTACCGCACTATTCTTATGCGTAGCTCTACGAAAGAAAAAGTCAATTTCTTGCGAATATTTTACTCCGCTTGTTATTGTCTTAGGAATGGCTGTTTTGTATCTTGTTTGGGAAGCACAGTCGCAATATATTTTGCCAGCATACTTGCTTATGATTCCGTTTGCCGCGCGAGGTTTCGATATGCTACTTTCGCGCTACGAAAATCGTGCTGCAAATAATAGTAATGCAGCAAATCCAAGCGATAATTGATGGCATTGTTTGGTAAATTATAGATGATGCAATCATTCCCCATGCAGCGTATGTGACGTTTGCTGCCATTGCGCGAGAGGCTCCTACTTGTGCAATTCCGCGATAATAGCTTAAATACGAGCTTGTGCCTAGTAAACCTATTGCAATTATCATTGATATAGTTGCTAAAAGCTTAGAAGACGCAAATATGCTACCTGTCGCAATATTGGCTGTGAAGCATAGCATTAACGCGATTATCGTGTAAGAAATAGCAGATACTGTTTCTCGAATGTGTAAGATTATTTCGTCGTCTACGCTTTGCTTTCTAGCGGCCCAAGCGCATACTACAGCTTCGCTTCCCCAGCCGATTACGCTTAAAAATGCTCCAGCTAACCCTAATAGTGTGTTTGTAATGTTTGCAGAGCTTAGTGTATTTTGCGCATCAGAGCATGAATAATATCCAAGTACTCCTACTGCTATAAGAGCTAAAGTAAAAGCTGCGTATTTTTTTACACTTAAACGTTCTTTTAGCACGATTGCGGAAAGAACTGCTCCAAAAGCAGGATATAGTGCGGAAATCGCTGCAGCATACCCAGCTCCTATATTGCTTGCTGCTAAAACATATCCGCTCATGCCAATAGGCCCGCCAAGTAAGGATCCGATGATAATAGGTGTGAGAATTTTTGGCTTTTTTAGTATTTCAAAAGTTTTATTCCACTTTTTTCTAACACTTATATAAGTCCATATGAGTATTGCGCATACAATATCGTGAAGTAATGCGCCAATAATTCCTGTGAAGATTACTAGAGCAGTGTTGTTTTCGTATGATGTGTTATTTGTAAATACGAATGATACGGTTAAAAGAGCTAGAAGAGCTGTATCTACTCCCCATAAAAGTCCACTTAGAAACGAATACTTCATAATAAATACCACTTGCTTGTTAGAAGATGTTTGTGATTTGTTTCTGCTTGTTTATATGCTGCTTATTTAGCTTTCACTTGCTTGTTATTAGTTTGTCGATTTATTTATTATTTTCATAAGCTTTTAAAGCTTCGTTAATATATCGTTTCGCATAGCTGTAATACGTGTACATGCAAGTTCCTATATTTTCGCCTTCTGCTTGTTTAACAAGTGACCACAAATGCCAGCACCATCCTGCAAATCCTATATAAGCCAATAAATGACGCTTTTCTTGCGTAGATGGAGTATGCGCTAAATAAATAGGCATTGCTTCGCTTATTTCGGTGTTATTGAATTCGTCTGAAACACATAAAGTACCAAAATCTTGAGCGTAATCAGACATTCCAGCATATTCCCAATCGATAAGATGATAGCGATTGTTTTGATCTATTAGAATATTTGCGCCTAGTATGTCATTATGGCAAAGGCAAGTATGCGAGCCGTCTTGAGTAATTACAAAGTTATGAAGCTCGTCAGCTAAAACACTTAGGTCGATGATTTTTGGCGGTATTTCTACATTTCTATCATTAAGTTCTTTCATATAGCGCTGAGATTCTGCGTAAAAATCAAAGTTGCGATGCACGCTTTCGTTACTTTCATGCAAAGAACGAACTAATTTCAAGCTTTCCTGTAATTGGTTAGGATCGTGCATATTTGCAATATGGCAATCTGGCAAAAATCGTGAAATCTTCCAGCCTTCTTTAGCGTCTGCTGTAATAAAAGTGCCATCTAAACCAAGTTTTTGAGCCAATTGCAAAGCTTCAGCTTCAGCTTGTCTATTAATAAGCACATCTGTTCCAATGCCAGGATGCCTATAAACGTATTCGCTATTGCCAACCGAAAAATGGCAAGATAAATTAGTAAGACCTTTTTTAAGCGGATAAACGTTATGTATATCAGATTTTTTGCAGTTGAGTGTTTGAGTGATATGGTCAAAAATTGCGCTATCAATATTTTCTAAGAAAAGTGGGTCAAATTCGCGCAGCTCATCAATAGAATCAAATTCGTGAATAATCGGCGTATCGTACTTGCGCATTTGCATGTCGAGTTCGTCAATGTGTTCAATAAAAATATCCTCCCAAAGCTTTCCTGCAGTTTGTGGCAAATCGTATTCTTCACGAAGAATTTGCACAAATCGCTTAGAAAATGCTTCGTCAAAATATACGTGACCAATCATGTACCAAGCGTTACTTCCGCCAATCGTGACTTTTGTAATGCGATCATGCGCTCCGCAAGTCATGCACCATTCTTTAGTGTATCCTTGCTGGAATTGCGCGGAATAATAAGCTTTCCAAACGTATTTTTCAAATGGATTTTCGTCGAAATAATTGTCGGATGAGCAAATATAAGTGTTCGATAACTGGTTTGCTACTGCCATAATTGAACTGTTGTTATTGCGCGTGCTGTACTCGCTATTGGGCACGATTTTTACGTTAAAAGCGTCTTCTAAGTAGAAAAATTGCTCTTGCTTGTAGCCAACAACAATTGTTATATCGTTAATCCCAGCTTCGTTAAGTTGCTTGATTTGGCGTTCAATAAGAACTTCTCCTCGAACTTTGATTAGTCCTTTAGGTATCTCGTATGAAATAGGAGAAAATCTTGAAGAAAAGCCTGCTGCCATAATAATAGCGTTGCGTACTTTATATGGTTCAAGAGATTTCATGCCTTCTTCAGTGATGCGCAATTCGTTTGTTGTTTCAATAAGATTTTTATTGTCTGCGCTTTTTATTGCTGAATTGACAGTTCCGAGTGAAATTCCTGATTGCGAGGCTATATCTCGCTGGCTTAATTGCGCACTTCTGTTTTTGTTATTTAATAGCGTTGTAAGAAGCTTAAATTCGTTGTGATTGATAGCCATGCGAGCCTCGCTTGTGTTGGTATTTTGTTCATTATACAACAAGCGTTCAAAAATAGCTATTAAATTTTTATTTTGAACAACGCGCAGCTAAAGTGACCGAAACTGCGCAAGCATGTAAAGTTTATGTCGCTTTTTAGCGAAAATCCGACCAAAACTTTACAGACGCGTAAAGAATAGGTCGCTTGCAAGCAACAAAACGTATATAATGAGTAACCATATGACTTTTGCTAGTAAAAGTGAGAGAAAGCAACAGAAGGTGTAAGTATGGCGTCTGTATTTCGTAAGCTAATGCGCAAATTTATTGAGCATTGTCCTTCATCAAAACGTTCAATAAAAGATCTTAGAGCGCAAGTTAGCGATTTACAGAACAGCATAGATCGCATGCAACGCGTGTTAGACGAGCAATTGCCACGCATTATTGAAAACCAACGCAATATGCACGTTGACATACTTACGAATCGAGAGCACGCTTCTCTCTTAGCTTGGGCAAACTACCGTCATGACAATGAAAGCGATTTTGACGCTCGCAAGCGTTTTTACTATGGTCTTCCTCAAGCAACTGGTTCAGTGCGACTTATTCAACGCGGTTGCGCTTCGCTTTTAAATGAATTTGCAACGTTTGCTAAAGAATATAATTTGCAATATTGGGCTGATTTTGGTACTTTGCTTGGCACTATTCGCCATCGCGGATTTATTCCTTGGGATGACGATACAGATTTAGGAATGATGCGAAGCGATGTAGATAGGCTTCTCGAATTGCTTAAAAAAGATGAAAAGTTGTCTAAACGCTATCGCGCAGTGCTTATATTTGACCCTTACGTTTTCTGCAGGCAGCTTAGATTGCGATACAAAAATTCTGAAGACCCCAGCTTCATTGATATTTTCTTCTACGATTACATGCCTAAATACGATGAGCATACTAAGAAAAGGTTTATTGAAATTCGTGAAGAATTAAAAAAAGATTTGAAATCTAAACCTTTCTATAATAAATGGCACGCAAACGGATACTTGGAAGATGGCGAAGAGTTTAGTGACGAAATAGAAAATACTTTCACCAAATATCAAAATATTGCAAAAAGTGAAAATATTATTGCAGATAACATTACTAGCAACGAGTGCAATATTATTTACGGGCTTGATAACGTCGATTCTGAATTAATATACACATCGCAATATGAGGATATGTTCCCGCTTAGGCAAGAAGAATTTGAAAAATTCGCAATTTTAGTACCTAATAAAGCAGAAAAAATTCTCTTCAATTATTATGGGAATATTTATCAGCTTCCTTCAGATATGGTTTCGCACTTGCAGCATGTAAGCCGTGAGTTACTTAATAACAAACATACTATTGAAGCAATTGAACAAGATATTGAAACTAACCCTTATATGCACTGATCATGCTTAAACTCTGGAATGTAACAAGTATACGCATTACATTCATTGGCATTGATCGTAAAATACATAAAGCGGTAAGCCTTCGCGCTACTTGCCATGCGTTTGCAATATACTTGCTTTAAAAGTAACAGATTTTAGAACCGATACGCACAATAATGTGGGGTAAATAGTGGCAGCAATAGCGACAAAAAGCGAAATGCATGAAAACAGCACAAACGAAAAAAGTACGCGCATAATGCAGAGTTTTCTACTAAAAATAATGACATCTATACAAAATATGCAAAACTTTTTAAAAACCCACGCATTATTGCGCAAAATATTACCCTTTATAACAATATTTGTAATTACTGGACTTGTTACTATTTTCTTCTTCAGTAATCTATATCTTTCCTATAGTTCTAAAAATTATGCAGAAAAACAACTTGCTCTAGTTAACGCATCAATACCAGACTCCAGCAGCTATAATGCGCAAACAGGCAAAAAAGAAACTAAAGATCAAGCTCATATAGTTGGAAATACAATAAATATTCCAACTTCTGGATCAGATGTAATATTAAGCGACATCAACTCCGCTACTAAAGCTATAAAAATTGAGTTAGAGCAAACAAAACCAGTAACACTAGTTACAGGAACTGTTGAGATCGAAGACTTCGGCATAGCTCCAAACGCGTACACTCTAGCAGACTCTTTCCAAATGTCTACAGGAAAACACAACACTAGAACACTTCGATTTGAAAGCCACGGAGACGCTTATAAAGTTCGCTTACACTTCAACCAAACAGGAGCTCCTTTTACACTCAAAGCTGTAACAGTAAATCCGCCTTTTGCGCTGCACATAAACTTTGGAATGTGGGCAATACTTTTCGTTGCAAGCTCACTTATATTCTTGGTATACAAGAAAAAGTGGTATTTGCTTAACTACGACCGCCACAATCTTGCACAAAATATAGTTTTTTGGGCAGTATGCGCAATGCTTATGGGATTCTCGCTCTACCTGTGCTTTGTTGTATATCACGGCCACGGCATACGAGTGCCATTCCCGTCTGACCTATACGATCGCGTCAACGGAAATCCGTACACTGAGCAGCTTAAAGCTTGGAAATCAAACTCTTTGGCTCTGCTGCAGCAGCCACCTAAAGAATTAGTAGAATCCGCAAACCCGTTTAGTTGGGGCCAACGCATGGACTTGGGTTCTAAAGGAGTATCCATACCTTGGGATGTGGTATTCCACAACAATCATTACTACTGCTACTTTGGCATAGTACCATTCCTGCTCACTTACTTGCCTTTTAATCTGCTCTTCCCACATGCAGTTCCTTCCGCAATATTAGTTGTTACAATATTTGCGGTTGCGATTATTCCGTCTATGTTCGCGCTTCTTAGAGAAGTTGTTGAATTCTTTGCAATACGTGCCAATTACTGCCTGTTTTTGCTTTCTGCAGCAGCCTTCCCATTTGGATGCTTAATCTTCTACTTGCAATCTTCAGCATCCCTTTACTATATGCCTCTGCTTAGCGCAATACTGTTCGGGATCTTATTCGTATACGCTTCTCTTAAAGCTGTGCGACTTCACGCAACTCATCCGCGCGCTGGGTATGCTCTTTTTGCACTCGCTGGCATAAGTCTTGCTTTACAGTGTGGATCTAGGCCAAACGCATGCATTCCTGTTGTTGCTTTTATAGCTCCGCTGTTTATTGCGCTATTATTTGACGCGAAACGAAGTATTGCAAATCGCGTTGCTGCGGCTTCAAGCTTCCTTGTTCCTGCAATCGTAGGTGTAGCTGGAATATTAGCTTATAACTACTTGCGTTTTAAGTCTTTCTTTAATTTTGGCAATGAAGAGCAACTTACTAATTTCGATTTGCGATTTAATAGTAAATCTTTTGACCCTACTAAGATTCGCGATATTTTCCTTAATTATTTCTTAAAACCTTTTAATATTTCGGAAAATTTCCCATATATCTCTATACCTTGGGCAAATAATCAAGGTTATGGAAATTCTTTCTACACGCATATGATTTTCGGTCTTATGATGATTCCGCTTTTCTGGTGGCTGTTTACATTAAGACGTAAGTTTATGCAAAAAATTGAGTATATTATGACAGTCGTTGGATTAGTAGCATCCTTCTTGCTGCTGTACCTTAACTACTGTTTAGGCGGCAATTTGTACCGCTACTATTGCGATTCGATTATTATATTCATTTTGATTGCAATAATGAGTATGCTTCACAGAGTTAAGCCTTATAGCAAAGATATTGATATTACTTGTGAAAAAGATTGTGCAATTGCTGAGCAATCGTCTTTGCGTTTGTATATTCCAGCTGTGCTTTGTGCAGCGGTAACTATTGTAATAGTTGGTTTATTAGTATTCAGTAATCATACTGAGCCGTCTGCAGATATACAAAACGTAAACCCTGATTTATTCCTTAAGTGGAGTGATTTATTTACGATTGGTCGCTGATTTGCGCGACGACCTGCCGTAGCGCTTAAAGCGTAGCGCGCGAAGGCGACTCGGAGCGTGAGCTTGCTCAAGTTGAAAGCACACCGTGCTTTCAACGCAAGCTCAGCAGCGAGTACACGCAAAGTGTACGAGCGCTATAAGCGCAAACACAAATTTTCCAGCCTCGTCAAAACCGAAAAATTAAATCAGTTACAAAACTCATAGACGATACTAAAGAATATCGAAAATAAAACTCGCGCAACATGAAACAAAATGTAAAATAAACTATATAAAAAATGGCCAGCATGCTGTTGAGCACACCGGCCACTTTAGCTAGTAGACTTAATTACTTAGCTTGCAATGTAGCCTTCTGGCAATCCTGACGCCAAATACCATTACCGTCATAATGCTCATCTTCAACAGGAGCACCGAGCTTTTCGAAGCCGCCGCGAGCGTAGTAATCTTTACGAAGATTGAACATAAGAACAAACTTCTTATCCTTACCATGCGTCCAAACGTCACCATTTTGGCAACGCTGACGCCACCAGCCAGCACCCATGTTTTCCTCTTCGGCAACAGGAGCGCCAAGCCAAGCAGCACCACGATGCCCTTGGTAAGAGTCGCGTAACTCGAACTGAATCACGTACTTAATGTCTTTGCCGTGCGTCCAAACGTCACCGTTCTTGCATTGCTGACGCCACCAGCCAGCACCCATATTCTCCTCATCGGCAACAGGAGCGCCAAGACGACCATAGCCACCATGCTTGTAGTAAGAGTCACGCAATTCA
>NZ_LXJL01000023.1:9128-11684 GCF_001641215.1 Gardnerella sp. 30-4
TACATACTTCTTATCTCGACCCTGCGTAAACACGTCGCCATGCTGGCAACGCTGACGCCACCAGCCGCCTCCCAAGTTTTCTTCGTCTGCAACAGGAGCACCAAGACGAGCGTAACCGCCGTGACCATAGTAGGAGTCGCGCAATTCATACTGAATCACGTACTTCTTATCTCGACCCTGCGTAAACACGTCGCCATGCTGGCAACGCTGACGCCACCAGCCAGCACCCATATTCTCCTCATCGGCAACAGGAGCGCCAAGACGACCATAGCCACCATGCTTGTAGTAAGAGTCACGCAATTCATACTGAATCACGTACTTCTTATCTCGACCCTGCGTAAACACGTCGCCATGCTGGCAACGCTGACGCCACCAGCCGCCTCCCAAGTTTTCTTCGTCTGCAACAGGAGCACCAAGACGAGCGTAACCGCCGTGACCATAGTAGGAGTCGCGCAATTCGTACTGAAGAATAAAGCTTTTATCTCCGTTGGTCCAAAGATCGCGGCGATTTGCTTTCTTACTTACTTTCCAGCCGTCTCCAACTTCTTGCGAAGAATTTGTGCTGGTGTTAGTAATCGTGTTACCAAACTCAGAAACACCATTGATTTCGCTGCCATCAGCCATGCCAAATGCGTTCAAATCAACGCGACCATCAATTCCGTCAACGCTGCCGTCGGAAGTGTACTGCCATCCGCGCAATGCTGTAGAAATAGGGAAGCCTACACGAGAACCGTAGCTAGCAACCCAGCTTGTACGCTCGTGAATATACTGAGAATTTAATGGTCCTCTCAAATAATTTGTATAAGAGTAAACGCCGAGCTTATGGTAGCCTGCAGAAACTAACTGATTCCACCAGGAAGCAACAATATCCTGGTAAACATATG
This sequence comes from Gardnerella sp. 30-4, assembly GCF_001641215.1. Taxonomy (NCBI): domain Bacteria; kingdom Bacillati; phylum Actinomycetota; class Actinomycetes; order Bifidobacteriales; family Bifidobacteriaceae; genus Gardnerella; species Gardnerella sp. 30-4. Next base: position 10,013 of record NZ_LXJL01000023.1, read on the forward strand.
GGGATGTTGGTGGTTTATGACCACTCCAGCTCCACTTTTCCAAATCGTAATAAACAGGATACGTTAAATCTTGAGGACTTACTCCAGCACCCTGTAAAAGATTTACAATGTCGGCGCCTTCAGCAGCACCATCTTCAGCTTTTTCAGCATAGGAATACATGTAAATGCCGAATGGAATACCAAGACGCTTGCATTCGCTAATATTGCGCAAAGCTTGCTTGTCATATCCATTATCCCAGCCATAGCTAATACGAATAATCGCACCATCTACTCCAGAAGCTTTTACAGCATCCCAATCAATTTCTTTTTGATGCTCAGAAACGTCAATAACCGCCTTAGCGTTATTAACGAACACATCATCATTTCCATCGATAAAAGCCGTAGTACCATCAGCATCGCTCCAATGCGCACCATACTCATTATCAATAAACGAGCTTTGATACACAGTGCCAGAATGTGATTGAATAATAGGCTTAACAACACTTTTGGTATGCACATTAGCACGCACATTTGCATGCACATTAGTATTCACATGTTCAATCGATGAAGATTTTTGCGGCGCAATGACATTCATAGTGAAAGCAGTAGCAGCCGACACTAATCCAGCTAATACACGTACGATAATCTGTCCCACGAGTCCTCCAGACATGTTTTTTACGTGTTTCTCCGCTACTACCATAGCAATAGCACCCTAATAACAAGCATAAATTCAATAGAAATGTGAAAATAATATGCAAAAATATGTGATTTTTACAAAAAAACTGAAATAAATAAACCATTAAAAAGAGAATTGCAAAACGTAAAGCAAAAATAAAAAATGGAGCGGACGACGGGAATCGGACCCGCGTAATCAGTTTGGAAGACTGAGACTCTACCATTGAGCTACGTCCGCAATTACGCACCATACTTGCACGAAATATTCACGCACAAATATCGACTCGTTCAAGTATACAGATGCTTGTGACATCGACACAAGTGCACAAAACATATTTTTCTTATATTGTATCTTTTCTTATAAGACTTCAAGCATTACAACAGCTGATGCGAAAGCTGAATTATCGTCTAATAATCCGTCATGGCTGAGCGAAATATGCCAACGAATATTAGCTACGTGCTCACTACTATCTACACACTCGCTGGACGCACTGAAAAGCGATTTTACAAGTTGCGAATGCACATCTGAGCTGAGAATAACGCGCGGGCAACCATGGGAATCGTTAAGAATCTCGATACTAGCCCACGGCATGTTATCCAGAGTATATGGATAAGGGTTATTTATTGTGCATAACGCCTCGGACCACGCTTTAATCACAGCTTCTTTGCCAGCCCAACGTGCTGCAATATGTAAAGCTTTCTCATCATTCTTCACTTGCGCACGAAGATCACATTGTCGAAGCTCTCGCACAGAAAACAGCGCACGCCAACCGTTGCCATCCTGCATCTGCTGAGCAAACTGCGCAACGTTTACCAAGTCGTGCCCTATTCCTGCAATCATACACACCTACTTTTAGTACATATACATACTTTTAGAATGCGCACATGTTTTACACGCACCTACTTTTATGCGCACCTACTTTTAAATTGCATACTATTATTACTATATAAGCATATTTCGTTAGGTAAAAAGTAAAGGCGGATGCACAACACCCGCCTTTACAAGTAAATTTTTAAT
>NZ_LXJL01000024.1:0-7669 GCF_001641215.1 Gardnerella sp. 30-4
ATGTTTACAAATTGTAACAATACATAAGTTTAGACAATAATACACATGTTTAGCCAACTCTGCATGTGCTTAACAGCAATTACACTTAATACTATGTTTGGCAATACAGATGGTATGAATTACATTGCAAAACCCGACAGTTCACGCACTGACGATAAAAACTCTGCAACTAATGAAATATCAGTAGATATTCATCTTGCTTCCACACCATTGCGCACGCCTCACGCAAGCGATAATAAATATTCAAGAGGTGTTCTAGGCGTAATTACCGGTTCAAACGACTATCCCGGAGCAGCAGTGTTAAGTACAAGCGCTGCAATACATGCAAATATTGGAATGGTTCATTATTCAGGTCCTCTTCGCGCACAAAACTTAGTATTGCAAGCATCGCCTGAGGTAGTAGCATCTGAACAATTAAACGGAAAAATAGACGCAATAACAGTTGGATGCGGCATACCAGACGAAAGCCATTGCAACGACGAAACTGCTTTATCTCAAAGAAAATACATTGCTAGCATACTTGCAAAATACTCCAACGAAAACGACAACAAAAACGAAAACGACAACGCTGAAACGCAATTAAATAACAATCTTCCGCCAATATGCGTAGATGCTGGAGCATTAGACTTACTACCAAAACAAGTTTGCGAAAAAGTAGTTCTCACACCTCATGCAGGAGAATTAAGCTCGCTTTTTACTAGATACGATTTAGAAGTAAGCGCACAACAAATATCTAGCAACCCAACACACTACGCTCAAAAAGCAGCCGATCTTACTGGAGCAACTGTGTTAGTTAAAGGCGCAACAACAGCAGTTGCTTCACCATCATCGCTGCACTCTCCTATTTATATTGCACAATACGCTCCATCTTGGCTAGCAACTGCAGGCTCAGGAGATGTGCTAGCAGGAATTCTAGGAGCATTGCTAGCACAGTACGAAAAAGATAACGAAAACGCCGACAAGAACGACAACAACAATGCAAACAACAAAAATTACGCACTTATTGCAGCGAGCGCAGCTGTAATCCACGGAATTTGCGCAGTATTTGCATCACGCAGTAGCGGAGGAAACAATTACACTCAACTAGTGCAAGACATAGTGAAATCAAAGCATGCTTTAACTTTGGAACATCCAATTGTGGCAAGCGACATTATAAATGCATTACCGCATGTTCTTGGGATTCTTATTAATATAAAGTAGCGCGCAGAATAATATCAATAGCGTGCAAAATTAACGCATGAAACAAAATACGCAAATGTAAAATAACGTATGAAACAAAATAGAAGGAGTAGAAACAAATGACTAACGCACAAAATATTGAAATCCATGACGTTATGTTTGACTATTGCAAAGTTCTACTCGAATGGAATTGCCGAAACTGTTTGCAAAAGCAATTCCCGAATTTAGTTGATACTATTTGCCCTAATGGAAGCTTTGGAAAGAACGATTTAGCCGGGTTCTATGAATTTGAGGACCGCATGGATGGCGGCGAGCTTTTGAAAGATCTTATGCCTGAATACGAACGTCGCTTTGGAAGCGAACTTGCTGAAGCTTTCCGTTGGTATTGTGCTCATTATGACCAAGTTTTGACGCGCATGATGCCTGGAATGGTTGATTTATTGCATGATCTGCGTAAAGCTGGATACGGCGTGTGGGGCTTAACGAATTGGTCTAAAGAAACTTTCCCACTTGCTTTACGTAAATTCCCAGAACTTTCTACTCTTTTACAAGGAACTATTATTTCCGGTGTTGAGCATTTGCATAAGCCAGAACCGGAAATTTTTGAACTTGCTATAAGTAGATTTGGATTGAATCCGCAAACAACTGTTTTCTTCGACGACAAACCAGCAAATATTGATGGAGCTCATAGAGTTGGCATGCATGGCTTTGTCTTTACAACTGCAGAGCAAGCGCGTAAAGATTTAGCTTCAGTAGGAGTAAATCTTTAATAATATTGCTTAAATATTTAGCTTATATTACTAAGATCATGTATGAGACTATGGTTATGTGAAACTATGGTTATGGCAACTAAAAATTAAGTTATGCCTATACCTTTTGCTAGATTCGTTAGCGGTTCATTTATGTGATTTTTGATAATTATCGTAACTTTTAGCTCACGAAAGAAGCTCGTATGACTTTGCTACAACTGAAATATATTGTAAAAATCGTTGACTGCGGTTCAATGAACGAAGCAGCACGAGCACTATATATTTCACAACCAGCATTGAGTTCTTCTGTAAAAGAGCTTGAAAAAGAACTTAACATTGAAATTTTCACTAGGTCCACTCAAGGAATTGCATTAACAGCTGATGGAGCGGAATTTTTGACGTACGCTCGACAAGTAATTGAGCAGGCAGATCTTCTTGAAGAACGATACAAAAGTACGAAGCCTCGCCCACAATTATGCAGCGTTGCAACACAACACTATATGTTTGCCGTTGAAGCATTCGTCGATATGATTCGCAGTATTCATTCTGATGAATACGAGTTTTCAATTCGCGAGACACGCACAAAAAATATTATTAAGCAAGTAAGCGATATGCGCGCAGACCTTGGAATTCTTTATCTTTCTGACTACAACAAGGATGTAATCGGCAAGCTGCTTCGTGAAAAACATTTGGAGTTCCACCCGCTTTTCCGTGCAAAATTGCATGTTTTTCTTTCTAGAAACAATCCGCTTGCAGTGCGAAAAAGCTTGAGCTTGGAAGATTTAAAACCGTACCCGTTTATTCAATACGAACAGGGAGAAGAAGGAAGTTTCTTCTTCGCAGAAGAGGCTGTTTGGCCTACTCGCCCACCGAAAAAAATCAACGTTTCTGACCGCGCTACCATTTTAAACTTTATTATTGGGTTGAATGGTTATACTGTTTGCACTGGAATAGATAACGGCGATTTAAACAATGAAAAAATCGTCACTATTCCGCTTGAATGTGATGACACTATGCTTGTTGGCTGGATTACCAACGAGCGCACGAAGCTTTCAAGAGCTTCACTCGCTTATCTTACGCAACTTAAATCTGTGCTTGTAAGACATGGCTACGCGCTTATAGATTCACAAAATTAACGCAAGTCAAAAACTACGCGCAAGCCAAAAACTACGCATAATAAAAGTTGTCCACATTTCTTTAATCGAATTGACGCTCACTTTTTCCATTCATAAAATCGCTATTAATTTGTTGCAGAGAAAAAGGAGGTGCGCGATGGGTATTATTAACGTAGCGGCAAAAATATTGGAAATTATGGGGCCAATGACAACTATGAAGCTGCAAAAGCTTGTGTATTATTCTCAAGCGCACAGCTTAGCTACAACTGGATTGTCGCTATTTCCGGAAGATTTTGAAGCTTGGACGAACGGTCCAGTTTCATTGGAATTATTTAACAGGCATCGAGGAAGATTCACAATTCGCAAAGAGGAACTACTGATTTCTCTTCCAGAAAGATGCGCAACTTTAGAATATGAGCAGGTGAAGATTATAGAGGAAGTGTGCGCAAAACTTGGAAATCTTACAGGAAATCAGCTCAGCGAAAGAACACATAAAGAAGATCCGTGGATTCGCGCGAGAATCGGCATATCTGCAAATCAAGGCAGCGAGGAAATAATTTCCAAGAAGTCAATGCGAGATTACTACATTAAGCATCCTATTGTGTAAATGCGCGAATGTCCGAAGAGCGCCAACTAGAGACCGTAACGCAGTATGCGCTCGCGCGCTTTGGCCGAGCTTGAAATCAACAGGATTTCAAGCTCTTTCAAAGCGTGATTTGGCTCAATTGTGAAGCACGGTGTGCTTCACATGCCAAATCAGCCGAACGGCTACCAATAGCCGTGAGGAATAAGCGCTCGCTTACGAAACTCGCGTTGGAAGTCCACTGGACTTCCAACTTAAGCGAGTTTCCGCTCCGAGTTGCTTTCGCGCGCTACGCTCTAAGCGCGAAAGCAGTTCGGAGCGCACACAAATAACTAAGGCGAGCACGTTGTTATTAGCAAGTGCCCGCCTTAATTATTAAAAACATTCTTATTTTATAAGTACATCTAAATCGCAGTGCCGTGCTCGTCAAGGCGCGGATTCTGCCTAGAATTACTAAAGCTAAAGAACAAGCCAAACACGCCTAATGCAAACAAAACAGAAACTACCACAACAAGCACAATAGGCTGATTAGGAAGCCACATAATCACCAAGAAAGCAAGCGCTGAAAGCAAAATCACAGCCCAGGAAAACACTCCAACAACTTTACGAACAACATTCCAAGTATCATCGCCAACCTGAGATCGCTTAACATTGCGAGCCAATCTCTCCTCCTCAGCTGTCACGTTAGACGTTGGCTTCCAAGGACCAGTTCCCCTCTCTTGAAGTCTTCTAGAGCGTTCTTGTAAATTGTATTCGTCAATCATGCCTCCGCGAGCGCGACCTTTTGTTTCATCATATTGAGAAGGAATCCCTTTGCGGCTCTGCCTTTCCTTCGCGCGACGCTCTTTGCGGTTTGCCATGATTGTTCCTTTCTACATTGAATTTTCTTATATCAAGCATTTATGACACAATACGCATTATTTTAGCACGGTCATACCTTCTTCACACGCGTCAACAATTCTTTCTATTAATAAATCGTTGAGCAGCCTACCTTTGCGTGTTGCGATAATGCGATTTTCGTGCAACACTGCCAAATCTTCCTTACACACTTCGCGTAACACTTTTTGCAAATGTGAATCATCGAACACCTTATTAGTTTCGCGCATTTTTTCGCACAATTGCGAAATATCAAGCCCTTCTTTAATGCGAAGCCCAAGCATTACCTCTTCAATAAGCGCGTCTTCAGCATTTATACACTCGTAGTTTTGCCACGGCACGTTTCCTGCGTTAATAGCATGAGCCCAATGTTTTGGGTGCAAAATATCCCATGAGCGAAGGTTATAAAACTCACTTGTATTAGCTAAAGAAGCACTATCATCCATGCTTTGTTTACTAATGTGATTTGCAGCATTGTAGTGCGAATGTGCTCCAGGACCAATTCCAGCCCAATCAATATTTCGCCAGTAGCCAAGATTATGACGAGACTCAAAACCAGGACGCGCCCAATTAGAAATCTCGTACCATTGTAATCCAGCAGAGTTAAAAAGTTCGTCTGCCAACTCGTATTTTGCGGCTTCATCATCATCATTTGGCGCTTGAATAGTGCCAGCAGCGATTTGACGGCCCATTTTTGTACGCGGCTCTACCGTTAGCGCGTATGCAGAAATATGGTTAACGCCTAGACTTAAAGCCATTTCTACCGACTTTCGCCAATCGTCTAAACTCTCCCCCGGAGCTCCATAAATCAAGTCAACGCTTGAACGCAAGCCACATGCGTTTGCTGCGTTTACACCGCGAGTTACATTTTCTGGAGTATGAGTACGGTCAAGAGTTTTAAGAACATGCGGAACAGCCGATTGCATTCCAAAAGATATTCGAGTAAATCCACCTTCTGCAAGCGTCTCAATATACTTTTCATCTGCAGTATCCGGATTTGCTTCAGTAGTTATTTCCGCTCCAGTTTTCAATCCCCACAAGTTACGTATTTCTTGCAAAATTCGCACTAAGTCGCGCGCTTTAAGAACTGTTGGAGTGCCGCCGCCGAAGAAAACAGATTGCGCTTTAGGCTCGAAAATCCCGTGATATTCCTGCCATTTTTTTACGAGTTGCATTTCACGAATCGCAACATCCGCGTACCCTTCGCGACTTGCTCCCTCTCCTAAATCGCGAGCAGTATACGTATTAAAATCGCAATAACCGCAGCGACGCAAACAAAACGGCACATGCACGTACACTTCAAAAGGCATACTTTTAGTTTGCATAGCTGATTTATTTAATTCAGCATCCAACTCTAAACTCATCCCTCGGACTTTTGTGCTGCACGAATCTTATCTTTAGTATCGCGATCGTTTGCGCTCTCGTCTGTAGCTAATGCAGCAACAAACGCTTCTTGAGGAACTTCAACATGGCCGAGCATCTTCATACGCTTCTTACCAGCCTTCTGCTTTTCGAGAAGCTTACGTTTACGCGTAATATCGCCGCCGTAGCATTTAGCGAGCACGTCTTTTCGAAGTGCGCTAATAGTTTCGCGAGCAATAATTCTAGAGCCGATTGCAGCTTGAATTGGGATCTCAAATTGCTGGCGAGGAATAAGTCCACGAAGCTTCTTAGTCATCATAACGCCGTAAGAATAAGCCTTATCGCGGTGCACAATTGCGCTAAAAGCGTCAACCTTATCTCCCTGAATAAGAATATCAACCTTCACAAGATCCGCAGACTGCTCGCCGTCTTCATGGTAGTCGAGAGAAGCGTAGCCTTTTGTGCGACTTTTAAGCTGATCGAAGAAGTCAAAAACGATTTCTGCAAGAGGAATCCTGTAATGCATCTCCACGCGGTCGGCACTAATATATTCCATTGTGCCCATTTCTCCGCGATGTTCCTGACACAAATCCATTACAGCACCAATAAATTCTTTCGGCGTAATAATATCGGCAGCAACCATTGGTTCAATAATGCGCTTAATCTTGCCTTCTGGAAACTCGCTAGGATTCGTTACATGATGCTCTTTACCATCTTCGCTAGTAACGTCATAAGTTACGTTAGGAGCAGTGGAAATAAGATCCAAGCCAAACTCTCGGCTTAAACGCTCGGAAACAATCTCCATATGAAGAAGACCCAAGAATCCGCAACGAAAACCAAAGCCCAACGCAACAGACGTTTCTGGCTCGTAAATAAGAGCAGCATCGTTGAGTTTTAGCTTGTCGAGAGCATCTCGAAGATCCGGGAATTGCGCGTTATCAATTGGGAAAAGACCTGCGTAAACCATAGGTTTAGGATCGCGATAACCATCCAAAGGCTCAGATGCAGGATTTATAGCGCTGGTAATGGTGTCGCCGACTTTAGATTGACTCACGTCTTTTGCGCCTGTAATTACATAGCCTACTTCTCCGGCTCCAAGCGCCTTAGTTGGAGTCATATCTGGGCTAATAACACCGATTTCAATAGGATCGTGCGTCATGCCGATTCCCATCATATGCAACTTTTCGCGCGACTTAAGTTCGCCATCAACCATACGAATATAGGTGACGATTCCGCGATACGAATCGTATACTGAATCAAAAATAAGAGCGCGAGCAGGAGCATCAGGATTTCCGCTTGGGGCTGGAACTTCCAGCACAATTTGATCAAGTAAGTCTTTAACACCTTCGCCGGTTTTACCAGAAACGCGCAACACGTCCTCCGGCTTGCAACCAATTAAACCAGCTATTTCTTCAGCATGCTTATCTGGTTCAGCGCTAGGCAAATCGATTTTGTTAAGAACAGGAATAATCGTTAAATTATGGTCGATTGCCATATAAAGATTAGAAAGCGTTTGCGCTTCAATTCCTTGGGTTGCATCTACCAACAGCACCGCACCTTCGCATGCTGCCAGCGCGCGCGAAACTTCGTAAGTAAAATCGACGTGTCCAGGAGTATCAATCATTCCAAGCGAATACTCTTTGCCTTCAAAAGTCCAAGGAACGCGAACAGCCTGCGATTTAATAGTAATACCGCGCTCTTGCTCAATATCCATGCGATCCAAGAAACGGTCTCGCATTTCACGCTCTGGCACGATTCCTGAAAGTTGTAAAATGCGATCTGCTACAGCGGACTTGCCATGATCT
>NZ_LXJL01000024.1:7713-11504 GCF_001641215.1 Gardnerella sp. 30-4
CAATTTGATCAAGTAAGTCTTTAACACCTTCGCCGGTTTTACCAGAAACGCGCAACACGTCCTCCGGCTTGCAACCAATTAAACCAGCTATTTCTTCAGCATGCTTATCTGGTTCAGCGCTAGGCAAATCGATTTTGTTAAGAACAGGAATAATCGTTAAATTATGGTCGATTGCCATATAAAGATTAGAAAGCGTTTGCGCTTCAATTCCTTGGGTTGCATCTACCAACAGCACCGCACCTTCGCATGCTGCCAGCGCGCGCGAAACTTCGTAAGTAAAATCGACGTGTCCAGGAGTATCAATCATTCCAAGCGAATACTCTTTGCCTTCAAAAGTCCAAGGAACGCGAACAGCCTGCGATTTAATAGTAATACCGCGCTCTTGCTCAATATCCATGCGATCCAAGAAACGGTCTCGCATTTCACGCTCTGGCACGATTCCTGAAAGTTGTAAAATGCGATCTGCTACAGTGGACTTGCCATGATCTATATGCGCAATAATGCAGAAATTGCGTATCAACGATTGATCCGTAAATCCTGGCTGGTTATGCGGTGTAATCAAAGCAAGCATCTCCTTATTAAATACGCGGATAGTATTAAATTGCGTAAGCTACGCAAGTAATTAATCTTACCAACTCTACTACCCTATTTTATAATATAAATCAATATTTTTAGCACTTATTGAGTTTTGACAATACAAAATAACGCTACGCAAAAAACTAATAGCTTATTTGACTTAATATTCGTCGTTATCAGTTAAGTAAGTATTCACGTGGTAGAGATTTGAGATTTTTCGCACTGAGCGCGGACGCTCGCGCGGGTAACGCGCTTGCTACGAAACTCGCGTTGGAAGTCCACTGGACTTCCAACCTGAGCGAGTTTCCGCTCCGAGTTGCCTTCGCGCGCTACGCTTTAAGCGCTCAGGCAGGTCGTCGCGCAGAGCCGCAGGCTGCTGATTCGCCAAGCGAAGAAGAAAAATCGAAAAATCTCTGCGATTAACACGGTTATTAAAGATTAAACACGCAGAGTTTGGGGGATTTCTCTACGAGCACTAAAAGAGGACTGAGAAGCTACATTCTTTAAAGAAAGACGAACACACTAAGCTCTTTTAGCAGCCAGAGCGCACGAAGGACGGGACGTGCGAGGAGAGAAATCCCCCAAAACTCGCGCCACATTGAGGAGGAAATCCCAAAACGAACAATAGAAACGAATAACGTTATCTAATAAGCATGATACACTTACTATTTGTATGTCCTTATATAGCAAACGTCGTTTGGAGTAACAGTGGCAAACATTAAGTCGCAGAAAAAGCGTGTTCTCACTAACGAGAAAGCACATAAGCGTAACGTAGCAGTAAAGTCTGCTTTGAAGACCGCTATTCGTGCTACTCGTGAAGCCATCACCGCTGGTGATAAGGCTGCAGCGCAGGCCGCTTTCGCAGTAGCCGCTAAGAAGCTTGACAAGGCTGCAGGTCGTGGCGTGATTCATAAGAATCAGGCTGCAAACCGCAAGTCTGGTCTTGCTGTAGCGATTAACGCTCTGTGAAGTTTGTGCAGATAACTGCATAACACAGCATGTAAGGAAAATCCCCAGTACCAATCGGTGCTGGGGATTATTTTTATCATCGTATGCAATATTAGCGGTGACGACGATTATTAATACGACGAATACGAGGACGTCTAACCTTAATAGGTTCCGTGCGGTTCATTGCTCCAAATAAAGTTAAATCTAGTTTCACAGACAACAAGCGCATTGCAACAACAAGAACAACAATAAGAACATCAAGCAATATTTCAACAGTTAAACCAAAGTAACCTGCATGCTTTGCTTTTACAACAAAAACAGTTAATACACATCCAAGAGCAGCAGGTAAAGCGTACCAATGCTTATCTCGCACAATAACAGGAACTTGGTTCAAAATCATGTCGCGAATCAAACCGCCACCCAAAGCAGTTGCCATTCCTAAAAATACTGAAGCCATACCAGACATGTGAAAATCCAAACCTTTTGCTGTGCCATTCACAGCAAACAGACCCAACGCCAAGGCATCAAGCGTAAGCATAAGCCAACGCCATTTATCAATCTCAGGGTGAGCAACAGCCACAATAACACCAGAAAGCAGACCTGTAATAACAAAACCACGATCAGCAATACCAACAGGCGGCAATGCTCCAAGCAACACATCACGAACAATACCGCCACCCAATGCAGTTATCCAAGACGTAGTAATAATCGCAAAAACATCATAATTCTTACGAATAGCCCACATGCCGCCAACCATGCCACAACATCCCATAGCAACATACTCAACTATAAGAAAAAAGACGTTATCCCCTAACGCACCTTCCAAAGCATTTCCCTTCAAATAAATTCGCCAAAACACTACGTGTATAACAAACAAACGCGTTGTACTCTATACGATATCTAAATATATAGAGTACAACGCGCCATAAGCAACATTAGATGAGATAATATTAACTAACTTATATAAATTAGTCGCAAACTTTCCACATCCAGTTATGCTTATCTTCGACATCACCGAGCTGAATGCCAAGTAACTCATCGCGCAAAGCCTGAGTTAACTCACCAACGCCACCATCGGCAACCTTAAGATCGAATTCATCGGACTTAAAACGACCAATTGGCGTAATGATTGCAGCAGTACCGCAAGCAAAGACTTCAGTAACCTCGCCAGAACGAATATCGTCAAGCAACCCTTGAAGAGGAATCATGGTTTCAACAACCTTATGTCCTGCTTCCTCAGCAAGCTGAATCAAAGAACGACGCGTAACGCCAGGAAGAATGCTGCCAGTAAGAGATGGAGTTTCCAAATGGCCATCCTTGTGGAGTGCGAACATATTCATGCCACCAAGCTCTTCCAAATATGTCTTAGTTGCAGCATCAACGAAGCACACTTGCTCACAACCATGCTCAATACCCTTGTATTCACCAAGCAAGGAAGCTGCATAATTTCCACCACACTTAGCAAAACCAGTACCACCAGGACCAGTGCGGAACCACTGATCTTCAACCCAAATGCTAACAGGCTTCAAACCACCCTTGAAGTATGGGCCGGATGGAGAAGCAATAACACAGTATTCAACTTCGTGAGCTTCGCGCACACCGAGGAACGGCTCGGAAGCAAACATGAATGGACGCATGTAAAGCGTATACTCTCGACGGCTCGGAACCCATTGCTTGTCTCGCTTTACCAAGGCTGCAACCGATCCAATAAAATCATCAATAGAGAGTTCCGGCAAATACAAACGCTTAGCAGAATTTTGGAAACGAGCAGCATTAATATCTGGGCGGAAAAGCCAAATAGAGCCGTCGGCGCGCTTATAAGCCTTCAAACCTTCAAAGCACTCCTGAGCATAGTGCAACACAGATGCACCTGGATCCATTTTCAATGGACCATAAGGCTCTACACGACGATCAGACCATCCTTCACCTTTAGTCCAAGACATATGAACCATATTGTCGGAGAAAATCTGACCGAAAGCAGGCTTATCAATAAGTTCGTTGCGTTTTGCATCCGAAACTGGATTATCATTCGGCAGAACTTCAAAGTTGCCAGCCAATTTGTTCAACAGAGCTGTATCGCTATGATCATAAGACTCATAAGCGTCAGAAAACTCTGGAGCTACTTCTAAATCAGCCATTATGTCTCTTTTCTATGTGGATTATTTCTACTTGCCTTTTACCGCAATTAACGTATAGATTAATACGATTCTTGTTTTTCGCAAAACTTACACGCCAAAATATCTTAAGAAATATTTCAAAAAATATGC
>NZ_LXJL01000025.1:0-9660 GCF_001641215.1 Gardnerella sp. 30-4
ACTGCTTAAGATTCATTAATCTTTTAAACTGAATCAGTAAAGCATACTATCTATACAGTTATGTTCATTTTTGAAAGGAATAACTGCATTACATTCCCAATACTTACCAAAGGCTCGAAAATAGAGTGAACCGCCTAAATGCTTTATGGTATCGCGATGAAGCAGAAGTCCTTTTTGAGATACTGAGCGAATTGCATCTTTACTTTTTCCGCCCAAAAATCGAACATTGAACTGTTTTATAACAATTTGTTTTTCGCGTATCGAAATTCTGATGTAATAAACTAAAGAAGCATATTTTCGCATGTTCAAATATAGTTCTTCGATTAATTCAATAACTTCACAGATGATTTCATTGCTAATGTCTTCAGGAATATCGTTACTAGATATATTGCATATGGATCTTCCTTTTAATCCACAAGATGTATTGATTGAGTCGTTCATTTGTAGTGTATCTTCAATGTGCTGGATGAACTCGCTTCGAGCATCTTGCTTAGCAGTATTTCCACGTAGAATGTCGATAATATTATGTCCTTCTTCAAAAGCCTGATCTGCCAAATCATTTATTGCCTCAATAGCACTTCGCTGTTTTTTAGAAATAGACTTGTCAAGTAATGCTATTTTACTTTGTAATGCAATATCTGCAATCTTATTAGTTAATCTATCGTGCATTCGCACAGCCAGATGAAGATTATTAATTGTTTGCTTATCTTTTTCATAAAGAACCATTTTTTGGTGAGAAATGCGCAAAATAATACCAGTGCAAACGCAAAATATATTTATTAAAAGGTAAGCAATAAGATACTTGAAAGACAAAGTTGATAAGTATCGGTATGCAACGTAGTGTAATGCATCTATTACTAAGAATAAAGGTAGTGTAAATTGAATCGGATATAAATACGAAATAAAAACAAATGATATGATGAGCCCGAAAGTTACTGGTGGAAGATTCAGACTAGGAATAACAAGAATGCTGAGATGTACAAAAATATAGCACATGCTCATAAAATGCGGGAGCAAGCAAAGAAACAGATTTATAGCAGCAAGAATCATGTAAACTATAACAAGTTGTATTGTGCTATTGTCGCTATTTGAGTAAATATATGCATCCATTGCGCTTGACAAACACCCCAATAGTAAAAATGTTTTATTGTCAATAAGCTTTTCTCGCAAACGCCGCATTAAGAAAATAATCATTGTGTATCATTTCCTAAATATTCATCATGCAGCCATGTAGTAATAAGTTGTGAACGATTTGTCACATTCAATTTTTTGAACACGCGACGAAGGATAGTTTCCACAGTACAAGTTTCAACAAATAAACGTTTGGCGATTTGCGCATTAGTCATGCCTTTACTGCACAACTTTATAATTTCAGTCTCATGATTCGTTAAAGCAAGGCGTCCATTTTTTGGCTTATTTTGCAAACGCTGAAATGCTGTCGTCGTGTCGTCAAAATGAAGATCTCCTATTATTTGTGGCTTGAACGTGCCATGGGCAATACTGCTAAGCATGGCGCAAATGGTTTCTGGGTGGTTCTTTCCAACAATGCCTTGCGCGCCTGCTGTTGATGCTTTTAAAGCATAATCGTTGATAGGGAATGAAGTTATAGCAATTATTATTGGGAGTGAGTATCTTCTTCGCAATTCGTATAATATTTTAATTCCCGAAACCCCAGACATATACATGTCAATTAGCAGCACGTCTGGGCATTGATTTTGACAAAACTGAATTGCTTGATCGACGCACGTGGACAACCAGCAAATATTGCAGGACGGAACAACCTGTTCAATATATGTTTTTAGGCCGTGTAGACAAAAACAATCATCATCAACAATGCCAACAGTAATATGCTTTGCTATCATATTGCTCCTTTAGAAAAGCATTATTTAAGTAATAATAGTACTTGAATTTGTATGATGAATATCTTGTCTAGGAAAACCTTTACAAAGCWGATTGTATAAAGGTAGTTACTGGAGCTTATGGGGGTTACTCCGCAGCGAATAAGTTCGCTTAAAGCTTAGTGATTTAATCACAATGTGGTTGGGGGCTATGCGCACGGAAGCCGCTCAGTAGTGTATAAACTCTATGCAAAACAAATCATTCTCTGGTATTACGCAAGCTCCAAGAATCATAAATAAAATCATCATTTAGTCTGATGCAAACTCTTTACGGCGATTATAGGCTATTAAGCAAAAGCTTAAATCTTCAATAAAGTGACAATTATAAAAGCGTCAATTGTAACATTATCAAGCACTTTATTTATTTTCGATCAGTTTGAGAGGCTTGTTTCGACGCATACTATGTGTCTACGAGTTTGGTGAGTAAGGAGATTTGTATTATGAGTAAATTTATGAAAGTACTCTTGCTTGCTGCTCTGCCAGTGTGTTTGCTTACTGCATGCTCTGGTAGAGCAGTTGATGATAGTCAACAGCAGGCATCACATGATTCAGTTCCGCTTGTTTCAGTCAAAAAACAGCCTTTAACACAAGTTGTGTCGGGTAAAGCAACAATAGAACAATCGTCTACCTTTGTTATCACTGCTGTAAGTAGAGGGAATTTTTCTCCATCGGTAAAGGCAGGAAGTGCTGTAAAAGCTGGAAGTGTTCTAGGTTACAATGCTGGTAACAAAATTATTGCTCCTGTAGACGCTAAAGTTGTGTCAGTAGCTGAATCGTCTGCGGACGTGCCTAAATCTTTCCCACTATTCACTCTTAAATATGAAGGTTTTTCAATAAGCCTTAATGCAAAAGCTTTACTTCGTTCTGCGGATATTACAGATGTTAAAGGTCGCTTCCAAATTGAAGACGGTGTTGGACCAACCAATTGTTTGCAAATAGTACAAAGCGGTGGAACTTCTACCGATATTGCAGCCTCGGGTAGTAGCAAGAATGATAATGCTGATTCGACTCAAACAGATGAGTCGAGCGCGCAAAGTACACCTAGTGTATCGTCAAAAGTTTTAACGTGTTTAATAGATAAAAGCACAGAAGTAGAATCAGGCCAAAATGCGACGCTTGTTTTTAATGGCAAGCATAAACAATCGGTTCTAACGCTGCCCGTTAGTGCGGTTGCTGGAAGAGTTCAAAAAGGTTTAGTCTCATACAAAAAAGGCGATAATTGGGAGCGTAAAGAAGTTGGTCTTGGAATAAGTGACGGCGCTAATATTGAGATTACGTCTGGTTTGCATGAGGGTGATGTTGTAGCAGGTGTTTCTCCTGATCTCATTCCAGGAGTGCAATGATTATGGGAAACAATCCTGTTCCATTGGTTGAATTACAAGATGTGTCAGCGCGTGTGAAACTAGGCAATGGCGAATGGCTTACCACTGTCAACTCTGCGTCTATGCTACTTAATCAAGGTGAAACATATGCGGTAGTTGGCAGGTCTGGATCTGGCAAAACGAGTCTTATTTCTATTGTCGGATTTTTGAATAAAAATTTTACTGGAAAATACCATTATTCTGGCAAGTCAATCCAAAAGTGTAGTGATAATACAGTATCGCATATGCGCGCTCGAAATATTGGTTTTGTTTTTCAAAACTATTCTCTCATTAAGCATTTAAGCATTAGAGAAAATGTTGAGTTGCCGCTTTTGTACGCAGGACTACAACAAAGCAAGCAGACAAGAAGAAAAACGATAGAAGAAGCATTATGTGCTGTTGGATTGCAAGATAAACTAAACGAATACCCTGGAAGTTTATCAGGCGGTGAACAGCAGAGAGTTGCGATAGCGCGTGCTCTCGTCACTAATCCCGAATTACTTATTTGTGACGAGCCAACTGGTGCACTCGATAGTAGTACGGGAGAAAAAGTGCTTCAAGTGTTGCATGATCGTGTTAAAGAATCTGGAACAACATTACTATTAGTCACTCATGATATGAAAGTGGCTCGTTCTTGCTCTCACATTTTTACTATGGAAGGCGGTGTTCTTTATGATCATGCTGCTTAAAGATTTGCGCCTTTCTCCTATGAGATCCTTCCTCACAGGTTTTTCAATGTTTATAGGCATCATTGCCGTTATTGCGTCAGTGCTTATTGGCACGGTTGGTAAGGACTATCTTATTGCAACTAACGAACAGCTAAACGGTCGTAGATCAACGTACGAGATTACTTTTTCAGCACAAAATTTTGACGAATATTCAGTATTTAACAAATTCTTAAATCGCATTGAATCTGCAAACCGTAACGCTAACGTTATGCTACAACCAAACACTGGACTACTGTTTAGCGCTTCTATGCCAGCCTCGAAGAGTGTAAAAATAAGCAAAGAATATAAGACTGGCAATCTTCAATATGTTGACGCTGTTTACACTACGGCAGGATACAACAAAGTTTATAACTTACCTATTGTAAGTGGAAGATGGTTTAGTAATAGCGCTAAAAGCAACGCATTAGAAATGGTAGTAAACCAATCTGCTAGCAAAAGATACAAGATTGGTGAAGTAGCATTTATTACTTCTCGTAAAACAACACAAATGAGTCCTATAAGGATTGTTGGAGTTGTGAACGATGGCGTAGACTCAGCAAAAGTATACGTGAATATTCTAGGATTATTACGTTACGCTCCAACTCTTTGGGAATATTCTGGAAAAGAAGCTCAAGGCTCAATCTACTGGTTGAATAAAGAAAATCGTTCTCAAAAATCAATTAAATCTTATGTTTCAGACGCTCTTTACGACTGTTGTGGTGGACAAGTAAACGAAATTAGAAGACATGATAATAGTGATGATTACGAGAATGTTATAACAGTACTGCAATTAAGTTTTGCTATCGTAGCAGCATTATTGCTTTTTGTTTCCGCGTTAGGTTTAATCAATATTGGTTTAGCATCGTTGGAGCAGCGCACGCATGAACTGCTTATACGCAGAGCTTTGGGTGCTACTAGATGGTCGATTGCTTCACTCGTATTAGGCAGTGCGATTATTTTAGCTCTGATAGTTTCGATTGCTGCCGTCGCTGTTTCTTTTGGCCTTGTGTCTATAGCATCAAGTTTTTGGGATGTAGCAAGCCCAGTTAGTCCGCCAGTTTACCCATATGAAGCCGCTATTGGAGCTGTTATTGCGGCTTTTATTACAGCGCTTGCTGGAAGTGTGGTGCCGGCAATAAAAGCATCACGTTTACAACCAGCATTAGCATTGCGTTAATTTTCAAAAAATAAGAAAGAAGGAATAATGAATAATCATACTATTGGTAAAGCAACTCTTATTGTTGGTGTGCTTAGTGTGCTTCTTATGTTTAATGCGTGTGGAGGAATAGGCAACAATGATGCGAGTGGTGTGGGTGGTGCGCGCTCGCAAAATAGTTCGCCTAGAGAGATTGTTGATTTTGCTCATATAGAGAAGGAATATCAGGAATCTGTGGCAAAGCTTAGTTGGCCTGAAAAATATAAAGCTCCTGCAAACTTGGTTGGAGAAGAAAAAGACGGCCAGTTCCAGAGTGGATATGGTGATACGCAAGCATCTAATTATTATCAGTGTGCTTGGGAACGGCAATGGTTAGATACGTATGCTAGTGATGAACAAGCGGCAAGTAAAGCTTTGCATGAGCTTGAAAAAGTGCCTAGCATGCCGTTTATGGGTCCAGACCGTTGTGATGATGCAACGCGAAACTTTTTCAAAGAGCATATGCGTAAAGCAAAACTGGGAGATCCGTCAGGATTCCAACAGGATGTGCAAGCTAATTGTCCTGTGATGTAATTGCATTTGTATAGCTTTATTGTGCTTTCTCACTAAATAGCTTGTTATATGCTTCTTTTTACCCATGTTGATGGTGTCCAATAATCTTTGGTAAGCATTGATGGGTATGTTTGTTTACGAGTTTGAATAATCCATAAGGCTATACCTGTTGAAACAAGTATTACGCCAGCTGCAATCATTATGAATAATGATGAATTTAGATTTCCCCATGCTAGTACGCTTGCATACCCTACGATAATGCCGCATTGCTCCATAATAGAAGTAAAAGTAGTAGTTGCGCCGAGAATGTGTGTTGGTATGCCGTCGAGAAGAGCTGTTTGCCCATAGACAATAGTGGCGTCAAAAATAATACCTGCAATGAAAGCAGAGCAAAGAAAAAGAGCAATCCAATTATTAAGTGCGAAAATAAGTAAAGGAATAGAAAGGAATCCAGGTAGTAAAATAGAGTATAAAATCTCATAATGCAGCACAATATATTTGCATAATAGCGAACCTACAATCATGCCAATGTTAAATATGCTGACTATTGATCCCCACGTGGATGCCGAATGAAAAAGTGTGAGACAATGGTGTGCTCCCATTAGTCTAAATGCAGCAAGCCATGATCCAGATTGTAATGCTGATACTACTCCTAAGACTATTAACCATGGTGTAGATTTCATATAGTGTAGAGAAGCTGCAAAACCAGCAGTTTTACTGCTTCCTGTCTTCGTATTGTTTGCGCTATTTTGTGCTTGCTGGTTTAGATTAACTAACAGTAGAGGTAGCGCCGCTAGTATCATCACAATAGCAATGCTCGTAAAGAAAATGAGCGGATTGCATATATCAACAAATATGCCAGTGATAGCAGGTGCAGCAAGCCTGCTGAGATTAATCCACATGCGCATGCTTGCTAAAAATTTGGTTTTTTCGCCAGCTGGCGCGCTATATGCCATTAATACTTTTTGATTAGGCGAAGAAAATGCAGTAAAGAACCCGAATATTATGCCGAGTAGTGTAACCGTAATAGCAATAAGATTATGCTGTGCTACTAAAGCGAAACCGTATCCAGTACACAGCAAGGCAAAGCAGAACGTTAGAGTTATAAACAATCTAGTTGGTGGATATTTATCTGCGATAATGCCGCCAAGCGGTGCTGCTATGCAGGTCATAAGCGCTACTGATACCGCGTTAAGCGCTGCGTGAGATAAGTCGACATGTATTAAAAGATATAGGCTTACGCCAAATCTACAGCTTGTTATAAGAAAGGCATTAAGCGATAAAACGGCAATAATAAGAGTTGTGCGAATTCGTGCCGCAGCGTTCATTTCCTTCTCTTTTTTTCTTTCTTCATGTTATGAATGTCTTTCATATTCTGAATAATATATGCCTCTTGATATACACCTTTTTCTGGACTGCGAGTGAAATGAGTGTTTTGTCGCAGTTTATAGGTGGGGGTTGCTGTTACTGGCGATAGTAGGAGAGGAAGTTGGAAAGTTTGCTCATTGCGTCGCGAAGCGTTTGCAAGCGCGGCAAGTAGACTACGCGGAAGTAGCCTGGAGTCTGCCAATTAAAGCCTTTGCCGTGCACAATCAGCAACTTCTGATCGCGCAGCAAATCAAGCGCAAACTGTTCGTCGTCGTGAATGTTATAGCGGTCTGGATCGAGTTTTACAAACATGTAGAAAGCGGCATCCGGTCGCTCGACGCTTACGCCATCCATCTCCTGAAGCGCGTTATAGCAGTATTCGCGCTGCTCATACACGCGTCCGCCTGGCTCCAAGTACTTTTCAACGCTTTGGTATCCGCCCAAAGCAGTCTGAATAATCGATTGCGCAGGAACGTTCGAGCACAATCGCATATTAGACAGCATGTTAAGTCCCATAATGTAGTCGCGAGCTTTGGATTTATCTCCCGAAAGGCTCATCCAACCAATGCGGAAGCCGGCAATCATATGCGATTTAGAAAGTCCGCTGAAAGTTACGCAGAACACGTCTGGAGCAAGAGAAGCAATCGAAATATGCTTCTTGCCGTCCATAACAAGACGGTCGTAGATCTCGTCCGCAAAAATAATCAAATTAAACTCGCGCGCAATCTTAACAATCTCTTCCAAAACTTCGCGGCTATACAGCACTCCCGTAGGATTATTCGGGTTAATAATCACGATTGCTTTAGTGCGCGGCGTGATTTTAGAGCGAATGTCGGCAATATCTGGGTACCAATGCGACTTTTCGTCACACATGTAGTGCACAGGAGTGCCGCCAGCCAAGCTCGCGCACGCGGTCCACAGAGGATAGTCTGGGCTTGGTATAAGAATCTCGTCGCCGCAATCAAGCAACGCTTGCATAGAAAGGTTAATCAGCTCGGAAACGCCGTTTCCGGTGTAAATATCTTCCATTTGCACGCCTGGAATGCCCTTAAGCTGATCGTATTGCATAATCGCCTTGCGCGCAGAGAAAAGTCCGCGACTATCTGAGTAGCCTTCGCAGTCAATAAGCTGCTGCTGCATGTCGTAAATTACTTCGTCTGGAGCGCGGAAGCCAAAAGGCGCAGGATTTCCAATGTTGAGCTTTAGAATATGCGTTCCGTTTGCTTCCATGCGGTTTGCTTCTTCAACAACAGGACCGCGAACGTCGTAAAGCACGTGTTCAAGTTTTGTGGATTTGTTGAATGTGCGATGCTTTAGAGTTTTGGAAAGTTCAGCTTCTGTAAGCTGCGGCTGTTGCTGCTGTTGTAATTGATTTAATTGTGATTCTTCTGCAGACTGGCAGTTTTGCTCGATTTTTGCACAAGAATGACCGCCTTTGATTCCGTCGCTGCTGATTCCAAGAATTTCAGCTAGCATGTTACGCACGTCTTTGCGAGGCTCAGTTTTGCCGCTTAAATACTGGCTTAACTGGCTTTTGCCAAGCTTATGACCGTTTTTTGCCGCAAGCTCGATTACGTCAATCTGCTTGTACCCTTTGCGCTTCATAGCTTTCTTAAGCTCATCAGCAAAATTCTGTGCCATAATCTGTCTTTCTTGTAAAATCGGCATTTATAAATTGAACAAGTTTATAGCAAAGTTCAAAATATAAGTATTAAATTGAACTATTTGCTCAATATTAGTCGCAAAAATTATKTTKTATAGTAATTTATTCGTATATGGATTAATCACGCTTGTAGCGTTTCTTGTGCACATGCTTAAGCAGGTCGCAGCGTGCGTAATTTTCTGGCGTTTGCTGTCGTTTTTGTAGTTTTGGAAAACATTTGCCGTGATTTTCTCGGCGTTTGCTACTGCAGTAAAAGCGCGTAAGTGATTGTTGATTTAAATATATTTTATACAAGATTTTATATAGTATTTTTGCGTAGAACATAAAAATGTCAAATACGTTATGTGTTGACGTTTAATTAATTAATTAATGTTGTATGTGTTGCATGGCTTACATGTGTTGTATAATCGCATTGTTTGTCTTATCGTTTGACAATCGAAATTATTTGGAAAGCTTTATGAGCTACATGGAATTGTATTACTTGTATTGCTTTTGCAGATGGAGGGAAAATGGACGAAAATAACCAGCAGGTTCCGCAAGCTCAGCCGGTTCCTCAAGCTCAGCCAGTCCAACAGACTTACACTCAGCCAGTCCAACAGCAGCCATACGCTCAGCAGCCTCAGCAGTCTTATGCTCAGCAACCTCAGCAACCGTATGCTCAGCCTGCTCAACAGCAGCCTTACGCTCAGCAGCCTTATGCTCAGCAGCCTCAGCAGCCATATGGTCAGCAACCAATGTATATTCAGCAGGCTCCTGTTTCAGGCTTGGCTGTTGCATCATTAGTTCTTGGAATTATTGGTACCATATTTGCTTGGGTACCTGTATTCACTATTATTTGGTGGGTTTTGGGTATTCTGTCTGTTATTTTTGCTGTTCTTGCAATGCGTAACACCAAGGCTGGTGTTCCAGGTGCCAAGCGTGGTCACGGTATGGCTGTTGCAGGGTTGGTTCTTGG
>NZ_LXJL01000026.1:0-6296 GCF_001641215.1 Gardnerella sp. 30-4
CTGATATGTGTTTTATAGATATATGGATTAATTTACTTCGTGCAATCCATTACAGAATCTTTCAAATTCTTTGGAGCTTGCTTAATTAAACCATATTTCACGTATTCTTTAGCCTGAGTTTCCATCATTTTCAAACCTTTTTCATCGATTGGACGAATAGTTGGATTGTCAAACTTTTCAATTTGCTTAATAATGGTTTCGCTTGCTCCGAGCTGCTTGTAAGCGTTTCCAATAACATTGTTTTCTTTATGAGACTTTTCTGCTTCGCGAACAAGTGCCTTGTACATCTTCTTAACAAGATCTGGATGCTTTTGGGCAAAGCTCTTAGAAACAATGTGAATAGTAACATTCATATTGCCGTACTTTTTAGCATTTACAAGCAATTTTGCGCCTGGAGTTGTCATTGCTGCAGCAAGATTCTGATCGAATGAGGAAATTGCATCAATCTGTCCAGAAGTAAATGCTGCCTGGAAGTTCTTAGGGCTCATCTCAACTTTGTTAACTTTAGAAACGTCTAAACCGCTTTTATCAAATGCGCGGTGAAGCATGTAGTCGCCAGTGTCACCGTTATGAATAATAGCAACTTTCTTTCCGTATAAGTCTTTTAGTGTTTTTACGCCGCTTTTTGCGGATGCAACGATTCCTTGAGAATCACCATTGTAATATTCGAGCGCAAAAGCTACCCATGGTTGTCCTTCAGTAATCAAATCAATGAAGCGTCCAGTTCCGGTAGTTGTAGCATCTGCATTTCCGCTCATAACAGCAGTAAGACCGTCAACTGGAGTGTAAGGACCAGTGTAAACTACTTTAGATTTGCCAAATTCGTCTTGAAGGAATTTCTCATTTTTCAAAGTAGTTAAATAATTTGCTGTTGAAAGATAAGCAACTCTCATAGTTCCAGCGTCTTCTTTTGAAGAAGCGCTTAATGATTTTTGTGAGCTTCCGCAAGCTGCGAGAGATACAGTTGTGCAAACAGCGCAGATTAATGCAATAATGCTCTTTTTAGAAAATCGCATTTTTAAATTAGCCATGATATATAGTTCCTTTTGTTTGTTGTTTTATTTATCTGTTGTTTGTTTGGTTGTTATTATTTGGTTGTTGATTCTAAATATTGACTAATTCTTAAAAAGCAATTTAATGCATTTTAAAAAGTAGTTAACTTTAGAAAAATGTTGATATTACTAGATTATTGGCGTGATTTTCTATCTAATCTGCGCTCAGGTATAAGAAGATACTCTAATATGTTTGCAGTAAGCTCAGATCCAAGACCTGCAATTGCGTACATAATAACGCATGCCATCATTTGATCTGGCCTAAAGAATTCTTGCGCTCTTGAAAGAATGTATCCAATTCCAATAGAAGAATTAACTGTTTCGCAAGTCACTAATGCAACCCATGCTACAGATATTGCAAATCGCAAACCTGTCATAAAACTTGGAAGTGTACCGCGAAGCAAAATAGATATAAAAATAGTAGATTTTTTAACGTGATAAACCTGCGCTAATTCGAGAAGTTTCGGATCAATATTACGCACTCCGTCGCGAATATTAACGTACATAGGTCCAAAAACGCCAACAGCTATAAGCGCTATTTTCATCGTTTCATCTATTCCGAGGAAAATTATTAATATTGGAGCTAAAGCCGGGAATGGAATTGACCTCAACATGTGGCTTGGTTTATCAACTACAATATTGCCAAGCTTACTGCCTCCCGCAAGTATGCCTGCAGGAACAGCAAAAATAATTCCTAACAAAAGTCCTAAAAGAACTCGTAAAATACTTATTCCTAAGGATTTTAACAATATGCCTTCGTTGTTTAAATCAATAAAAGCTTGTATTACTTCATATGGGGACGGCAAAGAACGGTCTTCGATTGGAGAAAGAGTTGTAAAAAACCACAAAACCAAAATGAGGATAGTTGAAATCCACACTTTGAAAGAAGATACCGCTTTAAATGCAATCTTCAATATGTTCTTCGCTTTATTAGGCGAACTGTAAGTCATGCGACAATCCCTTCGATAGTTTTAGCTATATCAGGTTCAACGAGTATATTCTCAGCGCAACACTGTATGGATTGTTGTTTGGCACGATGTAGTTGCGCACCCCGTGTCTGTGGTCATTATCTCCCAAGGGTATGGACATGTATATTTGAAATCGATATTTATAAACGATATTGCTTAAAAATATACAATTGGCTCATATGACTCGAGTTAAATCAAAATATTGTGAACGTTCACGGCATAAATACGCTGGTACTCAATATAACGTCCATAAAACGCACTAATCTTGGAAGAGTCATCACAACCCATAGGTATAAAGGAGTAGTTGTGGCAGCTATTGAAAGCGTATATGCACGCGAAATTTTGGATTCTCGTGGAAATCCTACTGTTCAGGTTTATTTGGAGACCGAAGATGGCGCTCAGGGTATTGGTTTAGTGCCTTCTGGTGCTTCTACTGGTGAGGCTGAAGCTTGGGAACGTCGCGATGGCGACAAGTCCCGTTATCAAGGCAAGGGCACGTTGGAAGCTGTTAAGGCTGTCAACGAGGTAATCGCACCTAAGGTTATTGGCATGGATGCCACCGATCAGCGCGCTCTTGATGAGACGATGATTGAGCTTGATGGCACGCCAAACAAGGGCAAGCTTGGTGCTAACGCAATTCTCGGCGTTTCCCTCGCTGCTCTCTACGCTGCTGCTGAGTCTGCTCAGCTTCCGTTGTACCGCTACATTGGCGGCACCAATGGTCACATTCTTCCAGTTCCAAACATGAACATCATGAACGGTGGTGCTCACGCTGATTTCGCAACCGATATTCAGGAGTACATGATTTCTCCTTACGGTTTCGCGACCTACAGCGATGCTTTGCGCGCTGGTGTTGAGGTTTATCACACCTTGAAGAATGTTTTGAAGAAGGAAGGCTTGGCTACTGGTCTTGGTGACGAAGGTGGCTTCGCTCCAAAGATGAAGTCCAACGAGGATTCCTTGAAGTACATCATGGATGCAATCGAAGCCGCTGGCTATGAGCCAGGCAAGCAGATTGGTATTTCTCTTGACGTTGCTTCTTCTGAGTTCTACAACAAGGAAACTGGTAAGTATCGTTTCGATGGCGAAGAGCGCGAATCTGCTTACATGCTCGATTACTACGAGAAGCTCATTAACGAGTATCCAATCGTTTCCATCGAAGATCCATTCCAGGAAGAAGGCTGGGATGATTGGGCAGAAATCACCAAGCGTCTTGGTGATCGTTTGCAGTTCGTTGGCGATGACTTGCTCGTCACCAATCCAAAGCGTTTGGCTAAGGGTATTGAGCTTGGTGCAGCTAACTCCTTGCTCGTGAAGTTGAACCAGATTGGTTCCGTTACCGAGACCCTCGACGCTATTGAGCTTGCAACTAAGAACGGCTTCACTTCTATGGTTTCCCATCGTTCTGGTGAAACCCCAGATACCACCATTTCTGATCTTGCTGTTGCTAAGAACACCGGCCAAATCAAGACTGGTGCTCCTGCTCGTGGCGAGCGTATTGCTAAGTACAACCGCTTGCTTGAGATTGAGGAAGAGCTTGGTTCTACCGCTCAGTATGCTGGTTACAGCGCATTCAAGGCTTGCAAGAAGTATATGAAGTAACTTTTAGTTTTAAGTAACTTAGTGGCTTCTTGAGTCTTTGAGTTTTAACGGTCAGTCGTGTTTACGGCTGACCGTTTTTTATTAAATATTTTTGAAAAAATCACAACACGCAAAAAATTTTTCTTAAATTTACTTTCATTCTCCGCATAATGGTGATATTTTTGTGAGAAAATCGAAACAGAAGGAGATGTTTCATTATGCGAAAAGTAGCAGTTATTGGTATGGGAAATGTTGGCGCAGCTGTTGCTCATCAGCTTGTTGTTGGTGGTTACGCCGACGAGCTGTACTTATATGACAAGAATGAAGCTAAGGTTAAGGCTGATGCATTGGATTTTGAGGATTCAATGGACAATTTGCCTTTTAATGTAAACATTACTGTCAATGATTACGATGCTTTGAAAGATGTTGAAGTTATCGTAAGCGCTATGGGCAATATTAAGCTTTTAGACGTCCCAAATCCTGATCGTTTCGCAGAACTTAAACATAATCGTGTTCAAGTTGAAGAAGTTGGCGCAAAGATTAAAGCTTCTGGCTTCCATGGTGTTCTAATTGATATTACGAATCCTTGCGACGCTATTTGCCAGCTTTATAAAGAAACAACCGGTCTCCCTTATGAAAAAGTTATTGGCACTGGAACATTGCTTGATTCTGCACGTCTTCATCGCGCTGTTGGTAAATTCTTCGGAGTGCATCCAAAAGCCGTGAAGGGCTATAGCTTGGGTGAACATGGTGATTCACAGTTCGTTGCATGGTCCACAGTTAAGGTTCTTGAGCAGCCGATTGTTGAGTTTGCAAAAGAAAAGAACATTGATTTAGATGCTGTCGATGAAGAAACTCGTCAAGGCGGCTTCACTGTGTTCTACGGAAAGAAGTATACAAATTACGGTATTGCTGCTGCTGCAGTTCGTCTGGTCCATGCTGTTCTTTCGGATTCGAAGGAGCAAATGCCTGTTTCGAACTATCGAGAGGAATACCATTCTTATCTTTCTTACCCAGCAATCGTTGGTCGCGAAGGTATTGTGAAGCAGTGCCAACTTGACTTGACTGAAGAAGAGTTGCAAAAGTTGCAGCATTCTGCAGATACAATTTTGAGTAAAGCTCAAGCAAAGTAGATGAGTCAAAAATAAAATAACTAAAAAATAYTTACTAATAACAAATGCGCCTTTGCTAATACTGAACTAGCATAGGCGCATTTATTTTGCACATATTGTATTTTCCATACTAAAAATTCAAACATTATTTGCGCATAAAAATTTTTGGTATTATCGCTATGCTTCTAGATACAGCACAAGAAACAGCCATCGGAATAATCATAATCATAGGCACATTCACTAATTGCGCTACCAAAAAAAGCGCAAACCACAATGACTTTCGGCTTGCAGTTAGCAGACTTGCAGCGCCAAAAATAGCAGCTATTATCAATATTTTTGGCTGACTTGATAGCATGCCACCAACAACTGGAATGTTCATACTTATAAAACCTACGATCAGCCCTACGCAAGCTCCAGACGACATACTCGGCTGAAGCACACCACCACTTGCGCCAGCTCGAAGAGTGCAACTTGTTAAAATTATTTTTGCAACAAATAGTAGAAGCAAAGTTACCAAAGAGTTTTTGTCAATTGCAATACTTGTTGCAATGTTATATGCGTATTGTGCTAAAGCTCTGCCATTGCCCATAATTGCTGGATTCCACGATGCAACTAATCCTGTCACTAAGCCCATTAGCGGCAAAAAATATAAGATTTGGTAATTGTGAGCACACTTAGAGCGAGCCCAATGAATCATCTTATGGAAAAGAGTGCCAACAATACCGCAAGCAATGCCAACTATAATTGCAAGTAGCAACACAGTCGCGTTGACAATATGGATGTCATCAAGACTTGGCAAACAATAGTAAGATTCATCCCCAAGCACAAAAATAGTAGTCAATGATGCAATTTCACTTATAAATAACGCAATAGCAAAAATACTAAATTTTTGTATAAGCCAATACCATTTCAAACGCTTTAAAGAAGATTTCGATTCGTGAGAAAAACGTGGAATTGCAACCAAACCTAGTGCCATAATCGCACCCGCTATTGGAGTGCGATAAACTCCAGCTAAACCAGCACCAGCAGCACTTGCAACCAAAACACGAGCTTGAAATTCACTGACTCGAATAAAGCGGAGTAACTTCTGAGTAAGCATTGCAGCTAATTCTCGAGGCGCAACTTCCCTACCTAAACTTGCGCCAGAAGCAACTATAAAAATTTGTAAACATACATGGATAATCGTCGTATTAAATGGCATCGATTGGCCACTAACAGCATGAGCTATATCGACAATATGATTAGAAGATTTTGTCCATAACCACATCCAAATAATTGCAGCAACAGACATCACAATTAATACAACAGCAACGTAGTGCAATATTGGCAATCCAACTGGCGAAGGTTTAAGAGCGGATTCTGAAAATCCGAACATTACGTTTTGCACAGCATGTAGTAACAGAGTTAATAATATTGCACCAACCCCAGCCATAACTGCAACAAAAAAGGCAATAAGACTTAATCGTAAACATGTAAAAACGTAGCTCAAACACTTACAAAGTTTTTTACTGCCTACTATTTGCAAATTGCGTTTTTCCATTAGCAGCAGCCTTCCTTATGTTATTTGTTTTTAATTTTATTTG
>NZ_LXJL01000027.1:0-5025 GCF_001641215.1 Gardnerella sp. 30-4
GTATTTAAAATTATTTTAAGAAAGAGAGCTAATTATGGCAGAATTAGACGAACGTTTTACAAAGTTTTTGCTTGATTCAGGTGCGCTTAAATTTGGTGACTTTACGCTGAAATCTGGTCGTCAATCACCTTATTTTATTAACGCTGGTGCTTTTGACGACGGCATGAAAATCGCAAATCTAGGCGCATACTACGCTGAGCGCGTTGTTGCAGCAATCGAAGATGGCAAACTTCCGCAAGATATCGACACTGTTTTCGGCCCTGCTTATAAGGGTATTCCGCTGGCAGTTTCTACGGCAATGGCTTTGACGAATAATCATAATATGCCTGTTGGTTTTACTTTCGATCGCAAAGAGCGAAAGGATCATGGCGACGGCGGAATTATGGTTGGAAAACCGTTAAAAGACGGCATGAAAGTTCTGTTAGTTGACGACGTGATGACTGCTGGAACTGCAGTTCGCGAAACTTTGCCAAAGCTTAAAGCGGAAGCAAATGTGCAAGTTGTTGGCTTGATTTTGGCAGTAGACAGAATGGAACGCACGAAAGACAGTAAGCTTTCTGCAGTAAAAGCAGTAGAGCAGGAGTTTGGATTCCCAGTTTTGCCAATTGCAAATGTGCGCGAAATTTTCGCTGCAGCAAAGCGTTTAGTTAATGCTGACGGTAAGCCAGTTATGGATGAGGAATTAGCTTCGCGCGCTGCAGATTACTTGCGTACGTATGGTGCGTAATTATCCTCTACAATTTCGGAACCAAACGGCCACAACGCAAGTTTTGCCATTTTGAAAGATTGTATGCCAAATGGAATGCCAACAATTGTGCAGCAGCAAATGAATCCTGAAACGATATAGCCTAATGCAAGCATTGGTCCAATGAAAAATACAATCCATAGTATGTTCCAAATTGTGCTAGTGCCGCCTTGGTAAATAACGTGTTTTCCAAATGGCGTGAGCGTGAGCTTTGCCATTTTGAATGCTTGAATACCGAATGGTATGCCAATAACGGTTATGCAAAGGAGGAAACTTATAAATAACCAGCTTGCAGCAATGAAAAGACCGCCGAATATCAGCCACACAATATTGCCAAGRAGTTTCATAAAAGTAGTATATAAGTTTTTTAAGTTTTAATGAAGTATGATTTTTGATAAGTGATTTATTGTAAGCGGGTTGTAAAATAATGCGTTGCAATAGATGCATTTGTTTAAAGGAAGAATATGTTCTGCACGCAATGTGGTAATAAAAATGATGATAATAGCAAGTTTTGCAATACTTGCGGAGCGCTTTTAGAAGTTACGTCAACAGTCGAGCCGTCAATCCAAAGTCAACAATACGAATTGCCTACTAACGAAGCGCCTACTACTGTATTTCCTGCGCAGGAAGCTTTATCGGATAATCTAAACGTTTTAGGTTCTCCTATTATGGGTTCTTCGAGTGAACAGCCTTCTATGAATAATTCACCTTACGTACAAGGCGAAGCTCCGGCTAATTATTCTCATTCAGAGGATGATAAGCGCAAGAAGAAAGTAATTATTACTTTAATAACCGCTATTATTGCTTGTGTTTTGGTTATAGGTGCTGGTGCATGGTGGTATGTAAATAGTGCGCGAACAGCTCAATCAAATAATAAAACTGAATTACAATCATCAAAATCAAAGAATAATAAATCTAAGCAGCATGTTCTAACTAATGATGATTTAGATTCAGACGATGAAGATAGTGATACTAGCAGCGATAAGGATAACGCTATTGGTGCGAGTGAAAAGCTCAATACCAAAAAAATCAATAAATTAGTAAGCAATTTTGCTTCAAATAATAGCGTATCTGTAGCGATTTCTGGCAAGAAGGGCATATTGTATGAGTCTTCTAATTCTCGTAAAACATTCCCTGCTGTAGGTTTTTATTTCCCTGTTGTTCTTTATACTAAGGATAATCCACAGCATGATTATGAAGATAAGTGTGAAGATGTTATTAAGGCAATGAGTAATGACTCCGCTAATGAGCTTTTAGATGATCAAGGTGGCATAGACGGATTAGATCAATGGCTGTCAGATAATGGCTATGCAAATACATCTTTTACTCGCAAATATGGTGATGTTGATGCATCGAACGATGGTCACGAAAATCTTACTTCTTCTCATGATGCTGCGATGATGCTTTCAAAAGCTATGCAAAATTCGACTATTGCCAATGCGACGGGTTACGATATTTCTGCTGATGGCGTGAACGTTCCAGACGGCATAGAGGTTATGGCTCATCGTGGTCAAGGAATTAAGAATGTTTATAACTATTTCTTGATTCTTAAGAAGGGCAAGAATAGGATCGGAGTGTCTGTTTTAACAAAAAGTGCAGATAAAGATGACGTTGCTGAATTTGTTTCAAAACTGTTGAATTTGTTGAAAAATAATCTCTAAATATATTAAGTTGACGCTTTGTGGCATAATAAGCAAGGTTTATTTCTTAGCTGCTTAATTTGCAGCCTATTAGCGAAAGAAACGGGTAACTCGTGGCACAGACTACCAATGATATTAAGAATGGATCGGTTTTGAACCTTGATGGTCAGCTTTGGACCGTCGTTAAGTTCCAGCACGTGAAGCCAGGCAAGGGTCCTGCTTTTGTGCGTACCACCATTAAGAACGTGCTCTCGGGCAAGATTGTCGACAAGACTTTTAATGCCGGCATGAAGATGGAGTTCGAGACCGTTGATAACCGCACGTTGCAATATTCATACGAAGATGGCGACAACTTCGTCTTTATGGATATGACCACTTACGACCAGGTTTATATTCCTAAGGTTTTGGTTGGCGAGCAGAGCAAGTATTTGCTTGAAGGCACCGACTGCATCGTAAGCTTCCATGATGGCACTCCTTTGAGCGTTGAGCTTCCAGCTTCCGTGATTTTGACTATTACTCACACTGAGCCAGGCYTGYAAGGCAATCGTTCTAACGCTGGTACTAAGCCTGCAACTGTGGAAACCGGTGCTGAAATCCAGGTTCCACTCTTCGTGGGTGAAGGCGAAAAGGTGAAGGTCGACACTCGTGACGGCTCTTACCTTGGTCGTGAAAACTAAARAATTAATTATYCTTCAGAATATTCGCCGTCTACATCGTCAATTTCGTCAATATTTTCATCTTCAGAAGCAACTGAAGGCATGTAAACAGTTACATAGCGGTGTGGTTCTTCACCATGTGAACGGGAACGCAAACCTTCGTCACGTACAGTATCATGAACAACTTTGCGTTCAAAAGAATTCATTGGCTTCAAATTCACAGGTTCACCAGTTTCACGCACCTCATCAACAGCATCTAACGCAATATCGCGCAAATGCTGGCGCTTACGCTTTAAGAATCCATCTACATCAACTATAAGATGCGAACGATCACCGGTTTTTTGCTGAACAGCAAGACGGCTCAATTGCTGCAAGGCATCGACAACCTCACCATTGCGACCAATTAAATTCTTAATATCAGTGTCATCATCTGCAACAATCTGAATCATTGGGCGATTATTGCGCACACCCATCTCAATATCACCCTCATAATCAGCAATATCGAGTAAGCCTTCTAAATAATCTGCGGCAATATCAGCTTCTTCATTGAGTTGATCAACCGTCCTCTTCTCATCTTGTACCATTAATTACTCCTTATCGTGAGAAAATTCACGTTTTAAAAATTTCTGAAGTCTAGTTTAGCGGATAATAAAGCCAAGTTACTAACTTATTTTAAAGTCATAAAAATGACTTTATATATCCGCAAAATGTATCTAAATATTAGCGCTTTGCCACCTTACGCTTACGTTGCGGCTGCTTGCGTTGGAATCCCTCAATCTCTCTACGCTCAGCTTCTTCACGAGCTTTTTGAAGATTCTCTTCTTCAATAGAAGGCAAACCTTCGCGCTCGCGCCGAGCAGTTTCTTTTTGATAATCACGCTTTTCTTTTTCTTCAGCTGCAGGAGATCCAGGAGTTGGGAATGCATAAACCTGCCAAATTGAACGCAGCATATTTATAACATTGTTTACTAACCAGTAAACCAACATTGCAAACGGCATAGCAAACGCAGAGAAAACGTAAATCAACGGGAATCCCCACATCATGAGCTTTTGTACAGTATATTGGCTACCCTGCTTAGACTCAGGCGGAAGATTCTTACGAATATTATTGAATTGCATGTACCACATTGCAGCACACATAAGTACAACAAATATAACTATAACAATTTTACCTGCGCCAGCAGTTGTCATAAAAGTATCTGCAACACCAACCCCAAATACGCGAGTTTTAACGAATTGCTGTGCTGTTGCAATATCAAAGGCACCAAGAGCTGCATGCTTACCACGAGCAATAAAAGGAATAACGGAAAGCGTATACCAAATACTCATAAATGCAGGACCCTGAATCATCATAGGCAAGCACGAACCAGCAGGATTAGCTTTGTTATCTTGATAAAGCTTCATCATTTCACGCTGCATAGCTTCTTTACTTGCAGGGTCATTTTTACCTTTATATTTCTGCTGTATTTTCTTAACCTTAGGCGCAATAGCTTGCATTTTGCGCATGCCTTTAATGCTTTTAATAAATGCAGGGAAAATGCACGCATGCACAACTAATACCAAGAATACGATGGAAAAAACCCATGAAAAGCCAATTTCATTCATTCCAAGAAGAGTTAATAACTTGTGGAATAATGACATAATTTGAGTCATAAGCCACTCAACTGGCGTCAAGATTTTATAAAACCATCCCAAGAATCCATTATCAAGTATGAAGTTATCTTGATTAAACATTAGTTTTCCTTGTCTTCTTCAGCCAAGGGAGTTAGCCGTGGCTCTTCATGTGCCTTAGACCAAGCACATCTGTAAAAAATTGAATATTTGCGTGGCACATCATCAATACTGCAGCTTGTCCAAGGTCTACAGCGTAGAAGGCGTAATAATGCAAGAATACCACCTCTGAACGTGCCATATCTAGCAATTGCTTCAATAGCATAACGCGAACACGTAGGATCTGTCTCTTATACACATCTCCGAGCCCACG
>NZ_LXJL01000028.1:0-31488 GCF_001641215.1 Gardnerella sp. 30-4
ACTTTACTTTATATAATAGCTGTGCTATTATATAAAGTGTCAAACAAGAAAGGAGGTGACATGCATGTAGTGGAAATACTTGTTGCGATTGCAAGTCTGCTGATTGGCATTGCAAAGATTATAGAAGCAATAGCAAAGCTTATCAAAGAGTTGAAGCGCAATAAGTAAATAAAGAGTCCCGAACAGACCAAGTGTCCGGGACTCACTATCCACTATACTGCAGGCTCATTATGAAATTAGATGCAATAGTATCTGCCATGTTCTCACTCGTTATTATCGCTGGAGTATGGTGCCATTTTTCACCTTGGCTCATAACTGGTTGCGCTGTAATCAGTGCCGTATGTGCGTTAGATGCTGGGAGAAAGCACAAAGGGTAGTATGAGTGAGCGTTATTTGAGCTATACGGAAGTTGCCGAGCTTATTGGTGTAAAAACTGGTGCGCTTGGCAACTACAATCTTCCAGATCCAGACGCGTTTATTGGTCGCACTCGTGGCTGGAAACGTGAAAGTATTGAAACTTGGAATGCGAGCCGTCCAGGTCATGGCGGACGCCCTTCTAATGCAGAGTAGTTAAGAGTATAAAAAATTACCCCCCGCACGAGGCGAGGGGTAATTACTAATTCTCAACTTGTATTCTCATTAGAGAATACTTTGAGCATGTCGCGTATTACTTATTTTCGGTAGGCGTGTCTTCCGGCTTTTTGCCGCGTCCATCTAACTCGGTATCAGCTTCGACTGCGGCATGTTTGCCAGTCTGTGCTTCTACTTCACGGCGTAAAGCATCGCTAGAGTTTACGAAAATCTTAAAAATGCCACTGCCAGCAAGCTCAGGATTCAAAGCTTGAGCATTTTCCAACACGCTCAGAATCTCCATAATTGTAATATAACCGCACACCGGCGCGACGATAGGAATCGTAATACCAATGTGAATATACTGCTGGCCATGCTCCAGTAGTAATGCTAATGCGAGCACTAGCACGTATGCGAACTTATGAAACAGTCCCGAGCGCATTTTAGTGCTGCTTACGGTGTGAGTTGCAAGAGCTTTTACGAAGCCACTCACATAGTCGAGCACTACGAGTACTGCTACAATGCTCAGTTCAATCAATTCAGCATTCATTCTTTTTTCTCCTATTATTTTGGTTGATTATCTTTTGTTATCCACGCGGCATTTATGTGCGTGAAGTTTTCTTTCCACGTGCCGTCCCAGTAGATGCTTCCGTCTGGTTTGACCATGAGGCTTCCTGAGCCGTTGCCTGATAAGTGGATAGTGCTTAAGGTGACCGGTCTGAAACCTTCAGGCACACGCTCACCGGCTTTAAGCCACGAGCCTCCAACGCATTTGACGTATCCGCAACCGTTTACTGTTACGACGTTGCCGCATCGCGTAAAATGCATTATTTGTCCGTCGTTCGTACCCCACGGAATGTGCATGTTAAAACCGCTAATGTCGCCGTCTTTTACGATTGGGGACGTTGCTGGTTTTGGTGCTGGTTTAGGTGCTGGAGGAGGCGTTGCATGGTCTGATTGAGCGTATTTATTCCACGCTGCGCGATCACCGTAGAATTTGTTAAGGTCAAGGTTGCCGCCATAGTTTGGTAACGCTCCAGCACTAGAGTATTGGCGTATTGCGCAACCGTACGAGTCTTCATTCCAAGGTTTGTTCTGGTATCCAGTGTGATTATTGTTTGCATATTGTGCTATCCACAGTCCACAGTTTGTAGCTTTGCTTACTTGAGCTAGCCTGCCGTAGTCACATTGGCTGCCGTATAGTAGTGGACGTACTCCTGTGAGCGCGTATACTTCTGTCGCACATACTTGCAAATATCCAGCGTCCTTATAGGCACTGTTGCTGCCACTCTCAAAATCGAGTGCGAGTACTGCGCGCCCAATGTATGGTTTTGCCGCGTTTACGAAGTATTGTGCTTCTGCTTTAGCATTGCCGCCGTTAATGTAGTGGTAGATGCCTAGTAGCTTGCCACTGTTGAGTGTCGCGTCGGCTTGAGTGCGAAAGCACGGGTTTGTGTACCATGTGCCTTCGGTGGCTTTAACGATGACAAAATCGGCTGGTACTGCTGCGATATTGATGCCGCGTTGGTACCAGGATATGTCTATGCCGTTGAGTGCCATATCTTCCTCCTTTGGTTATTAAAAAAGCCACGCTGTTTGCGTGGCTAAAAAATTGTTTGTGCGTATTGTAGTCGAGTGGTTCCGGATAAAACCGGATTCTTCGGACGGTTTCGGACGGATTCGGACGAAAAGTATCATACTTTCCAGTTTTTGTCCTTATTGGACTCTTGTTGGACTCTTGTTGAAGACTTTCAAATTTTTCCTATTTATCCTACAGTGTCCTAAAGTGTCTCATTTTTTGGTTTGAGTTGCGTATAATACGCGTTCGTGTTTTGTAGAACCTACTTAAATCCAGTCGCCGTCACCGGGGTCTGGTTCTGGTTCCGGGGGAGTTGGTTTACTCATCTTCCCCCCCCCCTATGCAGAAGCATGGGAGTATACCTAGCTTCATGTATGCGCGGTCAGCACTCCGATTGCCATACGAGTCACAGTCAACGACGTATCGAGAGTCACTACTGTACGCGCTGCGAAGCCAATACGTTCTACCATCGCGCGCGCGACTATTAGCATCCGTGAAACAAGCCCACTTTTTGTAAGAGTAAACCCCCTCACTAGAGTAATATGCCGACCCGAACGCTTCTATCTCAGATGGTGGAAAAACATACTCGTTCAAAGAAACCATAGAACCCCCACCACCCGTCCAGTTTAGAGACATGCGAATTATATAATCTCTCAAAAAGTAAGGCATTGCATAGTAAAATTTGTTAAGTTCACTTTCCAGATTAGAGCCACTGTAAGTGTTGCTGGTGCCAAACTCATAACTGCCCGGTATGAGCCTATCCGGCACCATGAGTGCCTCGTTCTGTCCGTAGTGATTAAACTCTGTAAAAGTCCACCAGTAAGTCGTACCATTTATAGTCTCATTGAAGTAGTCGCCAACATGCAGAATACTAAAATCCTCCTTCTTTACACAGTTAGCGATAATTTCCGCCGAGCTTGAACCATACTTTGCAAAAGGCTTCCACCCGGGTATTGGTTCAAAATCTGGTGTGATCCGCTTATGCTCATGCGCGTGCTCACTCAGCCACTTCTTCTTCTTATCTTCCAGTGTTTCTTCCTGCACGAAATAGAAAGGCATTTGAAAAACAGTCATACGTGTTACCTCTCAATTCATACTAGGGAAAACAACTATGATAAAAGTGCAAGACCCGGATGTCGGGTGTTTAACATGAATTGAAACGTCCCCACCGTAGTAGACTGGACCGTGGTCACTTCCGTTAAAAGTAAATGTTGGCTGCGCTTTCATGTACAAGTCCATACTTTCAGAAGCAGGGTATACGAGTATTTGTTGTAGAATGCTTACACTTTCTAACCACTCAAGATGGGTTGAAGTATTAGCGGAACTCATATTTTCCTCGAGAATGAACGTTTTTACTTTCTGCTCGCTTATACTGTTTTTCACACCCTCAACTGCATCATTCGCCGTGTCGGCTGCGCTTTTAGCTTCAGTAGCTGTTGACTGTGCTGTGCTACAAGAGTTTTTTAACGATTTAACCTCTGATTCCATAGAATCAATACGACTCTTATTCTTATTTGTAGCTTCAAAAGCTGCGTCTGCGGTGCCTTGAGCACGGTCAATAGCAGTGTCCGCAGAATTCATTTTGTTTTGAATCTGCTCAGCAGTATTCTTAACCGCCGTCAAACCCGGTACGCTAATCGTCACACCATCCATCGGGTTTTGCGACATCTGCGTGATTTGAACATTCTCACCAGCACGCATATACGAGCCTTTACGGCTAGCGGATAATGCCGCGTCAAGAGCCTGAATCTTATTAGCGTTCTCTTTGCTCTTATTAGTCGCGTTGTCTGCTGCTTGTTGTGCCGTGCTAGCCGCGCTAGCAGCGTCGTTCGCTTTACTCGTAGCTTGCTCAGCCGTAGAGTGTGCTGCTTCAGCCGTACTGTTAGCCGTGCTAGCCACGCTTTTAGCGTCAGACGCAGTCTGCTCAACCGCTTTCAAACGCGTCTCAGACTCTTGCAAAGCTTGCATAACCTTACCAGCTGCCGCGTTCGCTGACTCAGCCGCACTATTAGCCGTGCTAGTAGCATTATTAGCCTTGCCAGCCGCCTCGCCAGCCGCAGACGCTTGAGCATTAGCAGTACGAGTCGCCTCCAACGCAGCATCCTTCGTCTGCTTCAACTCTTCAACCGCGCTAACCACACGCTTAGCAGTCTCACCAGCATCCTTAACTTGGTCAAGCACACTCTGAGCTTGAGCAACCGCAGTAGCAGACTCCTGAGCAGTATGCAACGCGTTATTAGCAGCCTCAACCGCTTGCTCACTAGTCTGTTTAGCTTGAGCCACCTCGCCACTAACATTCCTATAAGCTTGTGCAGCCTCATTACATTTTTGAGCAGCACTAGTCGCATCAAACCCGGCACGCTGAGCTTTCAAAACCTCACTCTTAAGCGCAGCTAAATCAGTCTCGGTTTGCTTGTTAGCAGCCTCAGTTTTCTCACGAACCGCGTCCACACTCTGAGCAGCCGTGTTCGCTTTACTCGTAGCCTCAGTAGCAGCCTGTGCCGCCGCCTGAACTGCCTGTATTGCACTATCAGCTTTATCAGCTGCCTCGGTAGCTTTACCAGCCGCACTATTAGCGGTTTGTGCCGCGTCAGACGCTTGCTGCGCGTTCGCCTTCAAATCCGCGATAGTACGCTCAGCCGCCTGTGCTGCGTCAGTAGCAGACTGTGCCGCCTGAGATGCCTTACTCTTAGCCTCATCCACACTCTGAGCAGCCTCAGTAGCCTGTTGTGCCGCCTCATTAGCTTTACTCGTAGCCTCAGCAACACTACCAGCCGCCTCGGTAGCTTTACCAGCAGCAGTATTCGCCTCTTGCGCCGCCTGCTCACACTTTTGCACAACACCATCAAACGTGTTCTTAGCCTCATTCGCCGCGTCAACAGCCGACGCAACTCTACCGGCAACCGCATTAGCATTATCAGCCGCCGCCTGAGCCTTACCAGCCGCATCATTCGCCGCCTGAGCCGCCGTATTAGTGCCACTCACAGCCTGTTCAGCACGCTGCACAGCCTCATCAGCATTCCGCGTCGTCTCCTCACTCTTCGACACAAGCTGAGAAAACTCATTCGTCAACGCCGCAACCTTAGCAGTCTGCTCACGCGCCTCATTAGCAGCATCCACCAAATCCGCGTGAGTCAACACCGACTCAGCACTACCATAATCAACAACCGGACGCTCAACAATCGCAGTGAAATTACGAGAACACACAACCGTGTTCTCACGCTTCACCTCAAAACCAAGCGTCACAGTACCCGGACGAGCACACGCGGCAACAGGCACAGCAACCTGCCACACGCGCCCGTCAGGACTATCAGCCGCCGCCATTTTCACACGACCGCCAATTAGCACGCCAAGCTGCCAATTATACGTCAAATAAACTTCGATATTCGAATCATCAACCGGCACACCATTATCCAACAATTGCACGCGAATAATACGCCCGTTAGCGTCACCGCCATGCAACCTCACGTCAGGAATAAAAGCATTCGCATAATCCAGTAGAATCGGAGCATACGTCACATTCTGAAAATCACTCATGATCCTCACCGTTCTTGTCAAGCTCAGCCTTCAACTCTTTAATCTGAGCGTCTTTCACTTCAACCATTACGCTTAGTGCTGCAATGCGCGCGTTAGCTTGTGCGAGCATTTCGCTCAGCTTCGCGGCAACCGCACCATCAAAACTAACTGAATCCTTATCAGTCATTAGTTTCTCCTATCCTGTGGCATCAGGCTCTTATAAAAGCCTTCAGCAGCATCCTGTAATTCTTTCTGAAAATCCGCGTCAGCCTCCAGCTTCTTAACTACGCTTGCGTCCACGCAACTCGTATCAATACCAGAACCACTCTCAGCGTGTGGTTGTGAATCGTTGTTTTCGAGTACGAAAAAAGCCCCCGGTGTCGGAGGCTTCATTAACCCAAGTCCAAGAGTCGCGCGCGTCTTATTGTAAGCAGCAACAAGAGGATTAGAATCCGCGCCGTTAGCAGCATTAAC
Source organism: Gardnerella sp. 30-4 (assembly GCF_001641215.1). Classification (NCBI taxonomy): domain Bacteria; kingdom Bacillati; phylum Actinomycetota; class Actinomycetes; order Bifidobacteriales; family Bifidobacteriaceae; genus Gardnerella; species Gardnerella sp. 30-4. The sequence goes on from NZ_LXJL01000028.1 coordinate 6,140, forward strand.
AGCCATAAAACTAGACGGGGGAGCACTATCGCCAAGAGTAGCCTCAAGCGCATCATAAGCGTCAGTCCACGCGTTCCTCCCAGTTTTCGGATCATACGCATCCCTAGGTTCTTTCGCGCTAATGATAGCCGCGATAGCTTCCTCAGTACTCTCCAAGCCAAGCAATGCGCTCCAAGACGCAATAGTTTGCGCACTAAACACACAAGCCGTAACCCCATCCTCACGAGGCGAGTCAAAACGCAAAATATAATAGTCACCTTGCTTCTCAATAGTCTGAGCCACAGAACCTCCTTTAACCCATGTTCCTGTTTACAAGCCAGCCAAAAGTATTCGCATACACCGGCACCGGGCACTTACCTTGCAAATTGTTCTCCAAACCTACTTTCCAAGCCGCTGCACGCCCAGTAAAAGCAACGTGACAATTAACCACACCCCAGTCAGAGTCAGACGAAGCAACAGCATAATAGCAGCCATACTTAGCCGGGCAACCAGTAGTAAACTCAAAAACTTCATGCTGGCGCGGTCCCATACCGTGCGGCATAGCAAGCCAATGGTAAGCAATAAAAGTATTACGATTATTTTCTTCACCGAGCGCACCGTTAAAATACAGTTCGCCGTTAGATACGTTAGCGCTCACGTAACATGATTCAAGCCCGTTATTTGAGAAAAGCTTCGCAACACCACCGCCAGCGTAAGAATTCGGGTAAGAGCTAGCATAGAGTCCGGCACGCAGCGTAGAGTCTTTACTGTCGTAGTCTCCATAAGCAGCGAGTCTCACCATCGCATACTTGCCGTTTGCATAATCTTCACTAACGCGCATTGCTGCGCCGGGGTCATGATTTCGAACTCTTCCGCTACCTATCCAAATCGAGCTGAGCGTGCTACCGTCATTACTTTCACCCTCTGACGCTATTACTGGGTTCGCATAATGTCCGGGAGATTCAAACCTGATTCCAGAGCCTTTGCCTTCATACCCTTCGTCATCAAAATGAGCAGTAGTAAAATTAGGACTTAACATCACACCATAATTGCCCGGTAATGACGTTCTAAACTCGCCAATAAGCTTATTATTCTTACCATCACCATCTAAGTGTACGGTTTCATTACCAGCCGTATCCCACATGCTGATAATGCCTTGAGTTAAATCCCACTTGCCGCGCGCACCACTAATCACACCAGTACGCAAGTAGGACGCGTTCAAATAAACGTGACCGCCACTCAAATAAATACCCTGCGTTTGACCATTATTAGTGAGTTTGTTGAAAATAGCCTCCTGCGTCAAGGACTCGTTCATCTTCGAAATCACACCATCAGCACTATCATTAACAATCTGCTGAACAGTCTTTCCACCAATCTTCACCGACGCTTGAAGCGAAAACTCGCCAGTCTCCATGTCCCACCAATTGCGCCCTTGAGCGTCCATCAGCTTACCAGTAGTAATAGCGTTAGCGAAAATACCCTCGCCGGACGCAATATTCTTCCAATCCCAATCACCATTAGGCTTCCTCGAGTTAGAAGTACGCCAAAAACCGCCACCAAGCTGAATAGCACGAGTCGGATGCTGATTCTCAGGCTTATCATAAACCGTGATACCCTCGCCCGGCTTCAAATACGTATAGCCGCCAACACCGTTCATTACATCATTCAAGCGACCAATAAGGTCACGAACATACAATCCATTACCTTCAGCAACCGCATTCCACTCACTAGACTGAGCAATAAGCGCATCAAGCTTCTGCTCTTGAGCGCGCCGCTTCTGAGTGTAAGACTCTCTAATATTGCCGAGCGTAATACGCGTAGCGTCAACAGAGTCGAGTAAGTCTTCCTCGATTTTCAGCACACGCCCCTCGACCCGAATAGGAGGAGTGAAAGTCGTATCAACAACCTGAACCGCGTCGCCAACGCCAACACCATTCGCGTCAAAGCCAGCGCGCCCTAAGTTCACCACGTCCGCTTCGTAAGCTACTTGAGGCTTCGACACTTGAGTTAAGCGTGCCTTAGCAAACCTTAAAAGCTCATTACGGTCAGTGCAATCCTCAAAAACAACGTCACCTTCAAGCACACCCCAATACTTTTGCGCTTCAACATCATCAACATACGGCACGCCACCGTTTACTTCCTTAATGCCAATGCGCCTAGAATATCCGCCAGTAGCGTTACCGTCATCGTCTGTTTTCTCCTCGCCTTTACCCCAAGCATAAAGACGAGTAATAACCTGCTCAGCCATAAGAGTACGCTTAACACTCTTCAAATCACACCCATACTCGAAACGCCTTTCAGCATTCCGATTACCACGCTGCTCCAGCAAATTCACCGTGCGCGCCGTAACCTTACCATTTTCAACGCTTACGCTGGTTTCAAGTTCAAGCCCGTATGTTTTTGTAATGTCTTGTAAAGATTTTAGAACGCTTTGATGGTAGAAGTTTAGATCGGTGTAATGGCGTATTGTGCCGTTATCTACAGTGCCAACATTCCATCGTGTGCTCTCTAACGCTACTTTCGCGCGCTCTGGTGCGGTTGTTTTTTGTCCTCGTTTGTCTAGTATGTATACGCTTCCGAGTTCTGCGATAGAGTTCACACAATACGCTGTAGTAACTGGCTTGCCTTCGTCGCGCTGTGTTTCAACGCTTTGCACAATGTATTCGCGCCACAAGCCTTTGCCATCTAAGTAAAGCAAGCGGTCATTTTTCTCTACACCACCATCAAGTGTTGTAATGTCAAGCGTATCTGTGCCGTCTACTGCGCATGTGCTTACCGCTTTAGTAATAGATGTAATGTCTGGCTTTAATGTGCCGTTGTAGCTTACGTGAGCAAATCGCATTGATGCTCCTTTACATTAATGTTAATGGTGTTACTTCGAGTGTTCCGCTGCAGCCTGTACATGTGATTGCGTTTGCGCCTGGTAGCAGCGTGAAGTAATCGGAATCGATTGTTGGAAGAATAATATTGTTGTTGATCCTGCAATTTCTGCTTCGCGGACTTGTATCTATGGACAATACGCCATTCATGTGTGAGCCTGTGCTAAAGGTAAGGGTTTTGCCGTCTTGCCTAGCTATTGACGTTGCATCTGTGTCAATGGAAAGTGAGAATTGCGGCCACACTGGACTGCTTCCTGGTATTGCCACATGGTTTTCGCCTTCATGTAGCCTGAATGTGTGCTTTTTGCCATAAACGTACGGATCTGCATCGAGTGATAGTTCTAGCAGTAGTGCACAGTGGAACGAATCTTGCCAGTTTCGTATTGTGTTCCAGTTTGATATGCTCCATCGTCCGCGATATTCCCCGTTTGAGTCGCTTGTTTGTAAACTTCCTTGCTTTCCGTGAATTTCTTTGGCGATGTGCTCAAAAAGAGCGTTTACTGTGGCTAAATCGCCTAAAGCGTAGAGGCTTAAGGTGATTGCGCGTTTTTGTAGGAATGCTGCGTGCGTATCGTCTTCTACCGTTGTATCTAGTGCGCCATTGAGTCCAGGAACGGTAATGCTGGATGTAGTTGTTTTTGGTGATTCTACGCTGATTCCCTTTTTTTCGAGATTCAGCCCCCATTCGTCGAGTGGAATTTTGTTGATTCTACATTCCAGCATTATTGTTCCCTTCTTTTATCTTCCTAGTGTTGCCATTTTGTTTAGCTCATTGTTCATTGGTTTTGAGAGAATTCCTGCCATGACTTCTCCGCCGCGACCGTTCAGTTTTAGCGCTACGCCTTGGCTCATTACTCCGTCGAATGCGTCGTATAGATCCTGCTTTGTTAAGCCTGTTCTTGATGCGTCGACTTCATAATTTGCTGCAACTTTTGCTATCTGATTTTGTTGAGCATTCCATCCTCCATCAGGTGGCATAACTGTAGTTCTTAAGCGGATAGCATTCGCATCATTAAACCAATTTCCAGATTGCTTGGTGAATCCTGCAACTTGTTTTTGTACGCCTTGCCACGAGTCGTCAAGCCCTTTGCTGAATCCTTGCATGATAGCGTTACCAGCTGGAATAAGCAGCTTCTTATCGTAAGAGATTGGTCCCTTATGCTGCGCAATCCAGCTACCAATGCCGCCAACAAAGTTGCAAACTCCGTCCCATGCACCTTTTAAGCCTTTAAGGAAGCCATCAAGGATAGCTTTACCAGCGTTTAACAGCCATTGACCAGCACCTCTGAAGAACCCAAGAATCCTATCTTTCAAGCCGGTAACAAAGTGGAATACAGCATCAATTCCAGCTTTAGCACCGTTTTTGATACCGTTCCAAATGTTACTGAAGAAGTTCTTGATACCATTCCAGCAAGCATTCCAAACGTTGCTAATTGTATTAAGAGTTGCCTGTATAACCGCTTTTATTCCATTCCAAACAGCTTCTCCAATGCCCTTAATGGCATTCCATACAGTGTTCCATATGGCTTGAATAGCTTGAAGTCCTCCTTGAATTAAAGAACTTATAGAATTCCAAATGCCTGTTACAACGCTTTGTATCGCAGTCCAAACTCCGCCAAAAATATTTTGAATCCCTTGCCAACATTTATTCCAGTTGCCTGTAAATACTCCAGTTATAAATTGAATAATTCCGGTAAATACTTGAATAACCCCTTGTATTACTCCTACAATTGCTTGGAATGCGGCAAGTAGGACTCCTCCTACCGTTTGCGCAACAGCACAAAAGATTGGGATAATCGCATTAAAAGCTGGCATTAATACAGCTGCAATTATGTTGCCAAGAGTCTGAAATACTGTACAAATTATAGAAAAAGCTCCTTGGAGCAATGGCGCCATTATATTTATTGCTGTAGGTATTAATGTTCCTATAGCGTTTATTAACGGCTGGAGAGCTTGCCATACAAGTTGTATTGCTTGCCCGACGGCAGAGAATACTGGCTGTAGGAAATTCCAAACGGCTTGAATAGCTTGCAAAAGCGCAGGAAATACCGGCTGCAAGAAATTCCATACTGCTTGAATAGCTTGCAAAAGCGCAGTGCCGAGCGCTTTTGCAACGTTTGACACTATATTCCACACTCCCTGTAATATTGCTCCAAGCTGACTGAAAAGAGCAGGGAGAGCGTCGAACGCGCCTCCAATTATCTGAGCGAGTTGGCCAAAAGCAGCTCCAATAGCACCTAATACAGTAGAAAATATATTCCATAGATCTTGCAGCGCTTCGCCAAGCTGACTGAAAAGAGCAGGGAATTCAGAAAAAGTAGGGCCAATTATTTTGGCAAGTTGCTCAAAAAGCGGTCCAACAGTACTTGATATCATATTCCATAAGCCTTGCAGCGCTTCGCCAAGCTGACTGAAAAGAGCAGGGAGAGCAGCGAATGCGGCTCCAATTATCTGAGCGAGTTGGCCAAAAGCAGCTCCAATAGCACCTAATACAGTAGAAATTATAGGGCTTAATGTCCCTGCAATGCTTTGTATTACTCCTTGCACTGCTTTGCAAACGTTGGAGCATATATTGATAAACCCTTGGAATCCGCTTATGATCCCGTTCCACACGGTGCCTAATGCTGATCCAATGCCCCCAATGAATTGTGAGAATCCGTCGCACAATGCTTGCCAAACTTTCTTTCCTGTGTCTGTTTGAGTAAAGAACCAAACTAAAGCGCCGGTAAGTGCTGCTAACGCGAGCACTACTGCACCTATAGGATTCATACTCATTACAGCGTTAAAAGCTGCTTGTACCGCTGTAGCAATTTTTGTAACGCTAGACCATGCAGACGTGGCAATTTGTGCGGCTTTTACGGCAATTGCATATCCTGCCCATGCTGCAATAAGCGGGGATAAAGCAGGAGTTAAGAATTTAACCACTTGCAAAGCTCCGTTTAATGCATCCAGCACTCCCTTTAGGGCTGCAGATAACGATTCAGGTGGGAATAGTGCACCCCACCCTCCGGCAATGCTGAATACTTCTTTGAAAATGTCACACAATGATTGCCATATTGCTTTGAAAGACTCGAATACTCCAACGTTTTGCATTGCTGCAAAGAGTTTCCCGAACCAGTCAACAACTCCACTAATAGCTGCTGATAATGGTGCTTGCATTGAGTTGGTTAGGTTTCCGATTGCATCTGCAAGTGCACTCATTGCTTGAGTTGTTGGTCCTTTGATTGAGTCAAAGATTACCATTCCAGCTTTTACGACGGACGCTTGCAGGTTTCCCCATGCGCCTTCGATTGTTACTGTGCTTTGTGCGGCTTTTACGGCAACATCGTTGAATCCTAGGTCAAGCAATGCTTTATTAAATGCTTCGCTAGTAATTTTGCCTTGGCGCATTGCGTCTGCAAAATTGCCAGTGTATACACCGTTTTTCTTAAGCTGTTCCTGGATCTTGCCAGATGCACCTGGTATTGCCTGCGAGAGCTGTCTCCAGTTATCTGCTGTGAGTTTTCCAGCGCCAGCGGTCTGAGTAAGTACCATTGCAACGGACTTAAAAGTTTCTTTGTTACCACCTGCGATTGCGTTCAGATTGCCTGCTGCTTCTGCAAGCTTGTCATAGCCTTTTACCCCATTCGAGGCGAGCTGTGCTGTAGTTGAACGTATATCCTCAAGATCGTACACAGTTTTATCTGCGTATGTTTGTGTTGATTTGGTAAGCTCTTTAATCTGCTTATTGCTTACTCCTGCGAATTGCAATGTTGCGCCAAACTTTTGCGCGGAGTCAGACGCGCTCATGATTTCGCTAGTAATGCCGCCAAAAGCACCAAGAATTTTGCTGGTAACAGATTGTGCTATGCCGCTAATCATGCCCATTTTTAAGCCAAATCCTTTAGCAAATCCGCTGCCTGCGTTTTCGCCGCTTTTTTGTGCGTGAGATGCCATAGAGTTGAGTGCTTGCTGGATTTTGCCGCCTATCCCTGCTGCTTTTTGGGAAAAAGTGCTTGCATAGCCTGTGCCTGCTTGTGAGCCTTTTTGTATAACAGTAGAGTTGGCTGATGTTAGTTTTTGGGCAATGTTGCTTCCAATTTTGCTAACGTTTTGATTGAACCCAACTGCATATTTTTTGCCAGATTCAGAACCTTTTTGAGAAACACTATTGTTGGCATTATTGAAAGCGTCGCAAATAGCCTTACCTACGCCTTTTGTAGATGGCACAATTTCTACAAAAGCGCGCGCAATATTAATGCCAGTATCGCCTTTTGCCATTATTTGTCTCTTCCTCTATCTATACCAAGCAAAGCGTAAAGTTCTTCGCTACTTTCCGCATGGCCTGTTTTGATTGTGGTGCTGTTGCTGTTTGTTTTTGAGCCAGGCCTCTTGATTGTATTGCTGAACTTTTTGCCTTTGCTTGCGTCTTTCGTTTTGCAAAATGCTAGAAAAGCCGTATTGTCTGCAATATTTGCAAGCAATTGTCGCGTTGCGTTCCATTGTGCTTGTGGGTTGATTTTTCCCCAAATAAGCGCACAGTCTGGCAAATTTGCTGCTAAATCAGCCATTCGCCTAACGCGTATGCTTTCGCCTGTTTCATCTAAGTTAAGCCCGTAGAATCTTTGAATATCCGCGCGTAAGATATCTGGCGCGATGCGTAGCATTTCTACGAGCGTGAGGAGTTTGGGGAGACCTTACGTAAGTATTCAGACACGAAAGAGGATACTTCTTCCATAGTGATTCGCCCTGTTTCTTTATTTCGTAAAGCATTTTTAACTTGCTTGTACTTTTCTCCAAAAAGTCGTTTAAGTAATGGAATAAGTGCGAAAGCGTTAGGTTCTGTATCGTCTGCTGGGTTTAATTGTGAAAGAAGCTCCAATGTCTCCAGATCGTCTAGCACTTGTGGGTCAACTGTAAGCTCTACGCCTTTTACAGATACAATGATTGGTTCATCTTTAGGTACGATTTTCTTGTCTTGTGGCATGTTTAGTCCTTTTTAAGAGTGTATGAGAGAGTGAAAATTCCTTTCGTTTTGTTAAGAGCTGCTCACGTAAGTGAAAGGAATAAAAGCCTTACGTGAGCAAGATTTATCAGACGTTGCTATGCTCTGTAGCTACGCCGCTAGCTGGCTGCGACGCTCCCAAATCTGCAAAGTAATTGTATGAATTGTTGCCTTGCTTATCTGGGAAGGTAGAGAATGTTACGTCGTAGGTAATTGCGTCGCCAGAATGATATTGCAAATCTCCTGTGTCTGTAAGAACTGCGTCAGGAATCACTACTCGCTGCTTCTTGTTCATGCCAGACATAAGAATATCTGCAATAATACTAACGTGTTCATTTTTCGGCATACCTGTGGTAAACGAAGTTACTTCGTCACCGTTGGACTTAACGCGGTCTTTACCGTATCGTACTGAGAGTGTAGCTACATTGGTTTCTAGCATCACGAATTGGAATGTTTCTTCGTAGGAAGCGATGAATGACGCCGCCTTTTCGCCACTCATGTTGTTGATATCAGTGGTGTCAACGTCGGTGGATCGTGTGATTCCGTCTTCGTTCAAGTCTGCTACATTCTTAAAAGCATCATCAAGCTTATCCGTAGCATTTGTAGGCAACGGTGTACCTGATGGCGCTACGAAAAGTACTCCGCCTGTGCATTGTTTTGCTACAGCAATATTTCTAACCATAAAAATCTCCTTTATAAAGGTGTGTTAATTCTGAAATTCACCATGAATCGGTGATGATATGGGGTGTCTGGGTCTGGGTAGATTGTGACTGTATCGATGATTATGCTTGCAACGTTTTCTGCATGCTCTGGCATTTCTATAAGCGTGAGAGCAAGAGCATCTGCAGCTTCTGCGGCTTTTATTTGGCTTGGTGCATAAATTGATGCAGAAAGAGCGTAAATTCTTTTTCTGTCGCTTATGCTTGTGCCGTTTTTTTCTACCGTTATGAAGCTACTTGAGCTTGTTGCATTTTGTGGCACAAGCCCTGATGCTTCAAAACCGTCAATGCGTCCATCTGTGTTGAGGTAAGTGATAACTGTTTCTTCAATGGTTTTCATTTACCTGCTCCTACAGCTTTTGCTAACCAGTGATGTCGTCCTTCTGATCGCATTGTTGCCAGCCATTCTTTGGAAGGATTGCTTGCTGCTGTAACGATTGCGACGGCACCATGTTTAGTATCTTTTACTGGCAATGCCACATATTTCGGGTGTATTCCGCTTTTTGTGGTTGTCGCCATAGCAGTAGCATTTGATGCGATTTCTTGTGCTACTTTTGCTACTACTGTGTGCCCTGCTGTTCGTCGCAGCTGTAGGAAGCCGTCAAAGTTTAATTTAACGTTGTTTTTGCTCACATTATCCTTCCTTTTCTGTTACGTCGACTTCGAAATTCCAGGCGGTTGGACTCATACCTCCGTCTAATGGCTCTGGATCGCCAAGCACTGAATATTCGCGCCCTCGAATCCGAATTTTTGCTCCTCGTAGGCTTTTGTAGGTCCATGAGCGAGGGAAGTAGCAGATGCGTGACACTTCTATGCCGTATGGCTGTAGTTCGCTATCCGCGTTTGCGTTAGCAGATGCTCCGCTTCCTGGAGAAACAAGCACATTTTCTACTTGTTCCTCTTTTGGTGCTACTTCTATAGGATTGTTGAGTGCATCAACTCCGTTAAATACTGGGAAAAGAACTGTTACTGTTTCACCTTTCATCCGAATCTCCTGTAAGGTTCACATGAAAGCCTGTTTGCGCTCCTTGCCCTCGTATTAAGCGTTTTTCAGCGCGAGTTAAATACAAGTCACCAGCTGGATTTGTAAAACTCCACGATTGTGAGAAAGCTCCCACGGTTTGCGATGTTTGTGTTACTCCAGTCATTCCGTCGCCGACGTTTTCAGCTGCTGCAAGAGCGCGCCTTACTACGCTGCAACAAACGAAGCAAAGTAGCCGCTTGTTGTCTGTGAGTTTTGGCGCGCTTGCTTGCATAAGAGCTGACGCATCAGATATCAGTGTTTCTACTGTTTCGCGGTTTCGTGTTGAGGCTGCTGGGTAGCGCGCCTTTACGTCGTCAAACGTTGCGAACACTTCCATGCCAGCGCCTTCCTGTTAGTGAGATACCACTGCTGATCCAGCTGGTGCCTTAACAACAGCGAAACGGTCTGCGAATACGTACCATGCGTACTGAACTTCCAAGCGCACAGCGAGTTGATTTGTGCGCTTTAAGTCGCCTTGACCGTCTGGGTCACCGTATGGAATAAGTTCTACTGGGCACTTACGCTGAATACCCCAATATATGCCATTGGCAAAGTCGCCAACAATAGCTTTAACACCACTGTCCTGCTTCATTTCAGGAAGACCATTTACAGTAGTAGACACAGCTGTCTTAATGCCTTTATACTGAGTCATTTCAGTTCCGAAACCAAGTTCTGGGTACATTAAATGGCCTTGCTTATCTTTAGCTGTAGCAAGATCGTAAGCAGCTGGCTTGGATAGAGCTAGACCATTTACGTCCGTTCCTTCGCCGTCTGTCAAAACTAAGCCAATTGCCTTTTCAATGTCTGCATCGATGCTTGCAGTGGCATCAACGGTTTTCTTTGTAGAAGTAAGGTAGTTCGTCCAATCAGTTACTGTGCCTGTTAATGGATTTACGCGATGAAGTAAGCCAAAGTCGAGTGCGCGTGCCAATGCGGTTGCTCCTTCTTCGGCAAGAGTTTTCATAATGCCGAGCCGGTAATCGTCGTCAGCCCATTCGACTTCATTGCTGATGCGCATTGTTACCTGGGTTTTATGAGGTGTTACGCGTACAGATCCAAATGTAATGTTAGTTGGGCTTTTGTTTGCTCCTTCTTCCACGAACTCTGCACGAGGTCTTGACTCCAAGGTGACGAGTGTAGAATTACCAAAAAGTGTCGGTTTTGCAGCAGATAATGCTGCAACAGTAGAGCCAGAAGCCACATTTTTTACAATTCCCTGTAGCAAATGGTCTGGGAGTGTTAAGGTTTTAGTTGTTAAAGTTGCCATAATTTTTTTTGCCTTCCTTACATAGGGTTTTGTTTAATCGTTAGAAAAAAGCTTGCGAACAAACGCGAGCGTATCGTCTACTTTTAAGCCATCTGGCTCATCGTTAAGGCGAATGCTGTCTGTTCTTGGTTTGGAAAACTCTTTAATTGCCTCTGCATGATCGCGTAATTCTTTTTCTGTTGAACCGCGCAATAGTGCAGCTGGTATGCCAGTTTCTTTTGCGACGAGTTGCGTAAGTTCGTCGTGTTTGCGCTGAGTTTCAATAGCAGATAGTTTTTCTTTCAGCTTTGCTTCAGATTCTTCTACTGCTTTGAGCTTTTCAGCTGCTTGTTCTGAACTCTTGGCTCTGGCTTCCCATTTGCGTGCAAACCCGCGCCATTTTTCAGCTTCCGCTTTGTAATCTACTTCCTCGGTTTTTTCTTCCGTTGAAGTAGTTTCGGCATTGTTGAGGTCTTCAACCTTTTCGGTTTCTGTCTCTTGTGTTGTGTTTTCCAATTTTTCTCCTTAATAAAAAAGCCCCATGCGGGGCCGGTTAATAAAAAACCACCTTTTGCAAGGTGGCTAAAATCTGATAATTGCTAATTTGGTGAAATCTTATTCATCTTCGTCGTAATCTGCAGAATGTTGACGACGTGGAATCCCTAGTTTATCTACCATTTCGTTATATGAATCAAGATAGTCATCGTCAATAAGATTGTATGCTTCAATAATAAGTTTGCGAGGAGTATTTTGGTGTTCCCATGCAAAGCTTAAGTAATCTGCTAACGCTTCATAAGGTTCTCCTGCGCATGTAGCATTACTAGCGGCTTCTTTGCAAAGTTTATCCATGTATGGTTCAGCATAAGGACGAAGTTTCTCGGCCATGTCATAATAAATTTTCTGCATGTTCATCAGCTTTTCACTCCTTTCTTGTTTTCTACAACTGGGAACGCGGTATTAACGCGCCAGCCTTTTTTCTTTTTTGATAGACGTACTTCTATTTTAATACCATATCTTACCGCAATAAGGCTGCGACGGTTTTTTGATTTTATAATTACATCTTCGCTTGGGTTGGCAATTACAGACATAACCATTTTCTGTATTTGCCTTGAATCCCAATTGTCAGGGAATTTCGTTTTCCCAGGATTGCTAGACCAAGCTGCGTGACCGCCCTTGCCGTTTGCGTCTCCTTCCATAATGTGTTCCCACACGCGGTCACTAATATGTCTTACATTTGCTGGGTAATTTTTTGGATATTTTATTACCCGTCCATCGGAGCAAAGCCCGCGCGTTTTTCGTAACTGCACAACAACTTCTTGCCATGTTGGTTCAACAACTTCGCTAGCGTCTTTACCGTTTTTGCGAGCTTTTGCTTTGTTTCTCTCCCAAACTATTTTTTTGGCTTTATCCCATTCGTCGCTAAGAACGTCAGGATTATAGCCTCTAATTTTGTTTGGATTAGCATCCCACTCAGGGCAAGCCACACAATCGCAATGCTTATGCATTTTATGAGCTGTTTTTTCAGACTTGTACACAAACCCACGCCCTGCGAGCATTGTGCAGAAAGCGCATGTTTTGCCTTGTGGAATGAGTGCATAGCGTGGCTTTTTGGGGTCTCGTTTGCAATTTTCAGCGATTGTTGCGCGCCCTGGTATTTTAACCCATCTATCCATAGCATCGACGATTGCTTCATCAAACTTGTTTCTGTTTGAAAGTATATGATCGTGAATTTCTTCAACGATTGCTTTCTTGGAATAAGTTTGTGCGAGTGATGCTTCGAAACCGTCGTCAATGTCAGGCAATGCGTCTGCGCGAACTTCTTCGTACCATTTAGCAGCCGCCATAGCGATTTGTTCGCTATATTGTGATGCTACTTCTGGAATCAGTTCGTCTATGAGAGCAATGCGAGCATCTTCTGTCGATGCATTAGCTATTTTCTGTAGCACTTCCTGTGCTGCTTCCTGTGCCGAGTCGCTTATCTTCTTGTTGGCTGCTGCTAGACGATTCGTATCCTCCCTTGTTACCAATTGTCGTCTCCTTGCCTAGCAAACTGTTAAGTGAATCAAGCGCACGCGTTTTTCGTGCTTCGTTGAGTAAGGTTCTGCTTTCTGTGTCACTGAACCCTAGTTGTCGCCATGCGATTTCGTTCATTGCGTACGATGGACATGTTGCTGCAACTTTATTGAAGAAGTCGCCTCTAGCTCCCATGCTTACTTCTTGCGTTGGCTTCCATGCAACTTGTGCCGCATAAACATCTGGAGGAATTGTTGTCATTCCGTCATTTTGTAAGCAAACTGCAATGCCGAGCGCTTTAATAATCGATTGGCTAAAAATCAGATTTTGCCTATCTGCTTCGCGCGTCAATTTGCGTTCTGCTACACTCATTGCTTCAGCACTTGTTGGATTTGATGTTGTAATACCAAGGTCACATGCTGGCAAACCTGTTTCGCTGGCTACCATGAGCGCAATCGTTTTCAGCATCTCCGAGTGTGGAGTCATGCTTGCTTGTGTAAGCTGTTGCAAGGTTGGAGTATCTCCGTCCTCGTCCTTTGTTATGCCGTTGACTGCACTAACGTAACTGCTCCATTGCGCCTTTTGTGCATCTTCAGAAAGACCTAAGAACCATATCTTTGGAATGCTATAGAACTCCGCAGTCGCTTCCATTCTTACGAAGGTTCTAATTGCCATATCCGTATAACTCATAAGCGGTCTTGTTATTCGGCTTCGTCCGAATGGCCTGTCGAGCTGTGGATCGTAGCAAATTGGCACTACGCATACGCCTTGATAGGACTGTTTAGAAACGGTTGCTTTCCATGCGCCTTCAACCTTTTTAACTTCGTATGAGTAGCCTTTGAGCCAGAATCTTACTTCGTTGACTTCGTTTTTCTCATTTGTTCCTGTAATGGTCATTGCGGCTTTTACTTCTTGGTGGGCCATATCCCATAATGCAGAACTATTGAGTGCGCTTCTAGGTACGATTCTTACTGCTCCACCTGCATCAATGTCCTTATATATTGCCAAGAAGCTGCATGAATGTTTGTATGCGCTGATGATGGCTTGTGGCAAAATCACGCTGAACTGGTTTGCTTCTGCAATTGCGCGCATGTTGTGAACATCGTCGCCGTTGATTTGCAATCCGTCGTAAACGCTTAAGTCAGCTAATGCTCTTACTGCTTTCGAGCTCCATCCAACGACTGCTTTAACTCTGCGAGCTACATCTTCTGGAATGGAAATATTCAGATTTTTAACTGTTTCGTCTGCGTTAAAGTATTCTGTTCGTTTTTGATTACTTTCGTAATGCTGTTGCCATGTGTCGTAGAGCCTTTTAATAGTTGGCATGTCTTTTTCGTCTACGCCATCAATTTTGCTACCAAATGACAACAGTTGCGAACTTGTGTTCTCAAAATCTTGTAACGTCATACTAATAGCCTCTGCTTTCTTCCTGGGTGTCGTTTGCTCATGAATGCTGCATGTAATGCCATTGTGCAAGACACGAGCGGTGTGGTATCTACGTCATCGCCTAACTTTCCCCATGCAAAAAGTCCGCTTTTGCCGAGAGGTCTTGTTGATGCGCCTTTTACTGCTGCTGCGAGCGCTGGCTGGTCTTCGTCTGGTAGATGCGTGAGTTTTCCAGCTGCTAGCATGTCCATGAATCTTCCGCACGCTTGTCCTACGTCTCGCATTGTTAGCGATATTGTTGGGATGTGTGCGTCTGCGAAATCTTGTAAGAGTATGCCTGTTGCGCTTCCTGCGTCTATTCCGACGCCTAGCATGTTGCGTTTGCGCTCTGCTAGAAAGTCGATGAGCCAGTCTGTGCCTTCTGTGAGTGGATGTGATTCTAAAAATTCAATATGTGCATATCCATCGGGGTACTTCATGCAAGCGGATAATGTTAAGCGGTCTCGCGATGGTGGAATCTCTACGCCGTATGCTTTAACGCCGCCTTCTATACGATTGCTTATTGTCGCTGCTTGCCATTGCTTATCGCTGATTGCGGATGTTGCCAATGCGAGCTCGTCCCATATTCCTAAGACTTCGCGTCTAAATGAATCCTCAGAAAGCTGTCTACGAAGACGTAGGAGAGCGGACTCGCTTGTTCGCGTTGGATATGATGGGTTTGCTTTTATCCATTCGTTTCTATCGTCTAAGCTGCAATTTCTGTCTGCACTGAATTCAATGTACAAGCCATCTCTGTCTGTTCCTTTTAATAATGCTGTGCGCTTGTCTCTGAGTACTTCTCCTGGATCAATTGGTCTTGGGGGAGTACCCATATAAAAAGCTAGCGGATTTTTAGCAGCGCTCATTGTTGGCAAAATGTCTTCCAACGCTTTGATGGTAAGAATTTGTGCCTCGTCGAAAATAATCATGCTAACATCGTCGAAACCTCGACCGAATCCTTGTTCGCGAGCGCCGAATAGGATTCTTGAGCCGTTTGAAAATGTGAGTTCTTCTTGTCCGTTTGCGCTTCTTGTTGTTGGAATGTATTTGCTAAGTCCTTTTGTATTCTGTGCCAGGCTTTTCATATTCCTGAAGGTTTCGGCACTGGTTCTGGTTCGATGCGCTGTCCATACTACTTTTGTTTTTGGGTGAAGTATGCATAGGAAGATGACAATCATTCCTACCGTGTATGTTTTGCCTACCTGTCTTGGTACGCTCATTACCGCTCCAGATATTCCTGCTGCGTACAGTCCGTTTTTGCGTTTCCCGAGTAGGTACATTCCGAGTTCTGCTTGCCATGGGTCAAACGTTATGCCGTAGCGTTCTGCTTTTTGTTGAACTGCTGGAAATTCTGATGTAACGATTCCGTCTGGGTATATGAAATGTTTAGCTTTGGTCTGGAGTAAAGACTGCATCAAGAGTTACCTCCGAGTCTATATCTTCATTATTTTCTTTTTCATCATCAACTACGCCTGCTAGCTTTTCTGTTATTTCTACGTATTGCTTTGCCATGTTTGCTAATGCGCTGGCTGGAGTATCTGGACTCATGAGTGCTGCGCGTAAAATGTCACGCGCAAATCGCAGTTCGTCTTCAAGCCTTCCGTCGCACATTCTGTCGAACGCGTCTTTTGTTAATTCATCGGTTGGTATTGTCGTTTTTATTGGTTTTGATTCGCCTGGAATCTCAAAAAGTACTTCTTGCCGGCTTGATTTTGTTGGTTTTGGGTTCTTTTTTCGATGTGCGTCGACTCTACATTTCTCACTGCAGTACATTGGAGCGCGTCCGCGACCGGTTGTTTTGAAAAAACGACCGCAATTTTTGCATTTCATGGCTATTTTTACTCCTTTTTGTAGTGAAAAAATCACCGTGTAACGATTTGGCTGTAACGTAATGGCTATTTAGTGGGGAGATATTAGCCCTTTGTGCGGCTTGGTTTCCTTTGGAAAGTCGTGGGGTTCCTCCCCCTGCCGAAAGGGTCTAAGGCTGCAACGTTTCAGTTTCGTTACTTATGTTTACCAATTTGAGTGTTTGTTGTGCTGTTTGTATGCGTCGCAACATGCTTCAGGCGTTACGCCTGTGTCTAATCCATGTTCTTTCTCGTATATTCTTGCTTGTGCCCAAGCTGCAGTGTGTGCTTTCTTAAGCTGGTTGCATTGCCTGTGTGTAAGTCGAACGTTGTTCCAGTCTGTTGGGCTTCCGCCTCTACTTACTGGGACTATCTCATCTACTTCGGGACTCAATGGGTCTGGAGTCTTAATGGTTTTATCTACTGGCTTGCCGCACAAGTAGCAAGTGTCATAGTAAGCAAGCACTCGTTTGCGCATTGCTTTGCGCCTACTCCCATACTTACTACGGGGGTTACTCTTTGGTTTCTGTGGCATATGCAAGCACCTTACAAAAAAGCCCCGAGGTATTAACCACGAGGCTTCCTTTAACGTCTTTATTTTCTAATGGGGTGGAGGTGGTCTTTCTTTGCGGCCACTTCACACCACAGTGTGATTATATCAAATATCTGTGAATCTTTGTCAAGTATCTTTATACTCGGGAGTGTTGTGTAATTAGAATAACTTCTTCTTCACTATTTCTCCTATTGGCCATTTGATTCCATTTACGCTTTTTGAAATATGAATTCTTCCAGTGCTTGATAGTTTTCGCAAAGTAGTAGGCTTTATATCTATGCCCGTTTTCTCTCTGATAAACTCCGATGCTTGCTTGCTGCTCCCAACATAAGTAAGCTTGGATAATTCTTTACGCGTATTCCTTAAAACTTCGTTGCTGTTCGTCACTGATCTACATGATTGGCAAGTAACACACTCGTTAGTGCTTTCATATCTTAAGGGTCTTCTACAGTTTGGGCATAACCCAAATGTTTTTAAGACCTTTGGATTTGTATCTGCTAGAACTTTATCTCTAATATTTTTTAACTGTTCATAAGATATTGATGCGCTTGCCAATAAGACTATTTCTTTTGCATTATCTTTAAGCGCTTTAATAACTGTAATAATTGGTGAAGTCTGTGCAACCGCTAAGTTGTTGCTGCCAAGTTGGCTTAATATTTCACGCTCTAAGCTTTCAAGCTCATCAAGCTTATCAAGAGCGTTCAAGTTTACTGGTGTTACGCTTCTGTTTATATGAGCATGATACCCAGATTGGCTACGCTTCACTTCACAATATGCCAACATTGATAACTGTTTATTTAATGATGGAAGCGAATTAATAAGCTTCACGTATTCACGTTGTTCTTTCAAAGTGTAACTTTGCATTGCGTTCCTTCCAAGTGTGATGTGAGTGTTGCTACATTCCAATAACGAATACCGTTTTGCTTTAATGGCTTCGTTATCGCGTTGACGCTTATGAGTTGTTGAAGTGCGTGTTTCCCTGCTTTGTCGTGTCTGCTTAATGTTCTGAGGCTTAATGCTGTTATTAAGTATTTCTCGTCTACTTCGATTCTTTTTGTTGATCGTAAAAGTTTAAGTAAGTGTTGAAGTCTGCAGTTCAGTTTTTTCAATCTGACTTGCTTCCCACTTGATTGATCTACTTCCTCAAGTTTTAGATTGCTCATTATTTTCTCCTCTCGAAAATTCCCTGCACTTTCGGTGGTGAATTGCTTGAGTGGGACGACCTAGCCAAGGGGAAAATAAAAATTGAGAAAGCTTTTTTGGCTTTCTCAATCTCATTTTCTCGATGACTTCTAGGTCGTCCATACAGCGCTTTCGGCGGAGCCAAGCCATCGCGTATGACGAGTGAAAAAATATCTCACACGGCGGTTTGCTGCAAGGCTCTGGCTTTGCCATGTTCGCTTATCCGGTCGTCCTGTCATAAGACGCCTTGCAGCATCAATTCCCGACTCTTTCCGCTCAATACTGCGGAACGCTTGTTCAACCGGTAGGGAAACCGGTATAGGTCTTTACAACGGCTATTTACGCTGCCTAAGAGGTGTAAGTCTATGCCGCGTTAAGTTATCCCGCATTTGGCCAATGCGACTGCCAGAACGTAGTTAAAATGCGTTTTGGGCTTGTGTGTTTTGTATTATTGCCAGTAGCCGTAAAGCTCTACTGCATGAGGGTAATGGCGCCGATCTGTACCGCAGCGAGTATTTACGAGTTTGTTGTATTTTTGAGGGTTAATAACAACTTCATCTTTTTGCGTAAAAATTGTGCCGTTAAAGTGTTGTGATCCTGTAAGTGCAACTGGCACTATCTCAGGCTTTGCATATTTGCTGTTAGCGTATATGCGGTGAATTTGCGAAAAATAGCGTAAAGCTGGTTTTTGCTGCGAAATGGGTATGAATAGCATTGTTAATTCCTTTTTACGCGGCTTTTTGTGGAACGTATTTCACGTATACTGAATAAGATTCATCACGCAATAATATTCGTGCTTCAAAGTGCCCTTTATTGGCTTCGAATGCTTTTAAGCGTGCACGCCTTATTCGATTGGCTATGCATGATGCAGTGTGCCGCGTTAGGTCTTTTTTGAATAGTGCTACACGATTTGGGTTAGCCTTACACATGCTTACAAAGTCTTCATATTGCAAAGGGTGTTTAAGATGGTCAAAAGAGCCTTCAGGCCAGTCTTCAAGGAACTTTGATGTTGTTGTATCATGTTTACCGCTTTTTGTATTTTGTTTTGCTGGTTGACTTGAATTCTTTTCTTTTGCTTTCCTCGGGTTTTGCTGATCTTCAGGAGTTTTCTTTTCTTCCAGAGCTTGCTTGTATGCTTCTTCAAGTGATTCTTCGCCTATTTCTTGCATATAGCGTTTGACAAGTCTCAGTTCTTTAGAATCTAACGTATTGATGCCATCGCATTTTGCGATAATAACCAACTCGCAAGCTTCTTTTCGCCTTGCTTTGGATAGTGGTGCCATGATTGTTCCTTTCGTAAAGGCTGTGTATAGTTTTCTAAAATCTTTTATTAGTTATAAAATTCTGAATCTTTGCTGTAGTAGCGATCTATATTGTTTTTTGGCACCCACGGGTCTTGATTAGGTGCCATAGACTGTTGAGCTTGTGGCGCTTGAGGAAGCGTCTGCATTTGCTGAGGCTGTGAAATCATTTGCTGAATGCCCTGCTGTTTTATTTGCGTAATTTGCGCTGTTGCAAATCGCATTGATACTCCAATATCCTCTACGCTGAGTTTGATTGAAGTATGACGTGAGCCGTCTTCGGCTTCGTACGTGCTTTGTTCTAACTTTCCATACGCGATAACTCTCATGCCTTTTGTAAGGCTTTTAGCAACGTGTTCTGCTAACGCTCTCCATGCTGTGCAACGCATAAAAACGGTGCCAGTATCCTTGTACTGCGAGGTTTGTGAATCAAGCACGCGAGTGGTTGCAGCAATTGTGAAATTCACTACAGCAGTGCCGTTAGGAGTAGTGCTTACCACTGGGTCTTTTGTAAGATTTCCTGCAATGTAGTATGTGTTATCGCTCATGGTTTTTCCTTATTCAGCTAGTAGCCCGGCTGTTTCAAGTTGCGCACGGTATACTGCTATCATTTTTTGTGCTTTTATCCATTCGCTGCCGAGTATTTCAATGGTTTCTTGAACTTTTTCTAATGCTTGATCTACTTCGTATTCGTCGTACCCTTTTGGCATTCCAAAAAAGCCAGAGCACTCCGTGAATCGCATGTCCTTTACGTCTTGTGGCGTTAGTAGGGTAGCCATCTCATTCACCTACATACTTTTCAATGCTTGTGTTTGTAATGTAAACTTTGCTGCCTGGTAAGCGTCCGTGAGGCATGTGCAAAATTCCTGCGTCTACAAGCTTCATCACGGCACGTTTGTCCATGCTGAGCTGATCGCATACTTCTTTAAGACTCCATAGTCTTTTGTATGGGATTCTTGGTGTAAGTGCTGATGTACTCATTGTTTGTCCTTTTCTATGTTTTTGTTCCCTGTAATTTCAGTCGCCGCTATTACACCCGTAATCCCCATGAGTATGAGGAATAACCCGAGTGGCATGCATAGGTAAAGGCTTAAGTTGCAGAAGGTACTAAATACGAGTGCTACGCCTCCTAGTGTTATAAGAACGCCTATAGTCATTGCAACGTACTTTTTCATTGTTCTGCTCTTTCTTGAATGATTGCATTTGCATGCAGTATTACAGCAAGCGAAATTGCTATTCCTGTAATGCCGAGCAGGTTTGCTCCGTTGAAGCAGTAGAGTGCGTTGTGAATTGCCGCCCAAAAGCTGACTGCGAAGCAGATGAAGCTAATAAGCGTTGTTGTGTACGGATATTTTTGTACGAAGCTCATTGTTCTTCCTCTGCTTGCGAATTGTCGACGTCTTTTTTGTAGTTATCTGCACATACTTGCACTTCTATAGCGCGTAATGCTTTGGCGTATTTCTTATTTGCAACGGAAAGAGCATGATGTGCTTGTTTCACTAGGCATCGCGCTTCTGCTCTCTCTACAGCTGCATCGTGCAGTTCGGCAGCTAAATTTTTGACTTCGCTCATCACTCTTCCTCGTTTTTCCATTCACCAGCGTGATTAAGCATGTCTTCAAAAGTCACCCGTAGAGTGCCAGCTTCCCTTGATATTGTGGAACATTTATCCAACTGCTCTGCATATGCTTCATAAAAATCGGCTTCCACACGCTTTAATGCGGCATATGGAACAGCGTCCGCATTGTAACGAGCTTCTTGAAATGCTAGTTGCGCTTCCATGTAGCCAGGGAAGTTTTTCTTTGCTTCCCTCACAGACGCTTGCAGCTGGTTGCTCTTAACAGAAGCCTTATACGCTTTCTTAAGCATCTTCTTGAGCTTCTTGTACTCTTTATTGCCTTTGCGTTCTTTGGTTTTTTGCTCTTCCATTACTGTTCCTTTGCTTCATTAATTAGTTTTTTCCTTAAAATTTCTAGTTCAGAAAGAGCGCGTTTTTGTGCTCTTTTGGCAGAACGAACATTTTTTGACAATTCTTTATGTTCTTCTTCAAATTTGGTTTCTGCTTGATTGCGTCTTTTTAGCGCGTCTTGTTCTTCCTGATAAACTATGTCGTAGTCTTTTTTTGCAGTTTCAAGAAACTCGCACTCACTTTTTGCTTTAGCGTATTCGTAAAGCGCGCTTTCGGCTTCTAGCGACGCTTTGAGATAGTTTTGAAGTGCTACTACAAAAACGGGAAAAGACGCACATTTGGAAAATGTTTGTTCAATCTCAAGTTCTTCCATTTCTGTTCCTTTCTTCCTTTACACTTTTGTGTATGAGTTTTGATAATTGGTTAACTATTGCTGGAATGTTTATCTCGATTGCTATTAGCGTCATTGGTTGTATCATTGAATCGTGCCGTGCTAAAAAAGGCGATGCCGCTCTTCAGAAGCAAGTTGACTCTTTGAAAAAACAAGCTGACGAGTTGGAACGTTTAGCTAATGCTGCTAACAAGACTCGTTGGAGTCTTAGATGCAGTTTTAAGCACATGTACGTTTTGAAGAACGATAGTCCTTTTACTTTGTTTAACGTTAAGGTTGATGTGCCTGATGCTGCTTCTTTTACGCCGTTTAGTGCTGAGTCTATTGGCTCTATGAGTGAAGTTAGCTTTTTCATTTACTGCGGTTCTACTCGTGATTGCGTTATTACTTGGGATGAATTGGTTGATAACGTTTCGAAGTCTTATTCTTTAACTCTTCAAATTCCTAATGCTTTGCGCTAGTTGCTGGAGTTAAGTCAATGTGCAGTTTTGCGCATTTTGCTTTAATGGCTTCGTTTTTGCGTTTATCTTCTTTGTAGTCTTTGTAATGCGTGTATATCATGAAGATTTCTGCAACTGTCACGAGTAAATTCGCGCATAGGCTGCATATTTGCATCGGGCTGATTTGTAGCATTGACTTATTCCTTTCGTATCGAGGAGGGGGAGGGATATTTAGCGCTTTATAAGATTTCTCTAATAGGAATACGCCGTTTTAAGCACTCTTCCGTCCCTACTTCTACAAGTCTTGTGTACTCATCTATTTCCTTGCCATCTAACTGCACAAGGCGAATCCACGCATAAAAAAGAATTATTTCTATTAGCATTAGTGCTATTAAAATGCAGCTTATTGCGCTCATCCTCCTCACCTCCCTATTTCGTTGAGTAGTTGCGTTTCTGCGTCTTTACTGGCGCGATGCGTTTCACTGACTTTGCAGAGTAGTTCTGCATTGTCTTCGTTGAATTTGTCTTGTTGCTTATGAAGTTCTTGTAGCGCGTCGTGATATTTTTGTTGCGCGTCTCTGACTGTTTGCTCGGCTTTCTTTATTGCTTGGCACTTGTCTCGCGCTTCTTTGACTTTGTTGAGCGCGTTTTCTTCTTGATCGAGTGCATTGCGATATTCGGCTATGAGTTCCAAGATTTTGGTGTCCGCGGCGCTGCCTGTTTTGAGCGCGTTTTTTAGCCTGGTAAGCATGGTTGACTCTTTTCTTTGCTGTCTGCAAGAAGAGATGAAGGTATAAGAGAAGATGCTTTAATGTTCATTGCCTCAGCAAGAGAAAGAATCGCTTCAAGTGTTACGCATCTGTATCCTTTGATAATCGCATTTAATGAGCTATAAGGGATTCCAGATTTTTCGGATACAGCTTTTTTAGTCATTCCAATGTTCTTTATGACTTCTTCCAAGTTGTTCCCGAAACTCTTTCGTATATTATCGGTACTCATATGAGTAACGATAAAGCACAAATCGAACATATGCAAGCGCGACACGCTGATATGAATAACTTTTTTATCAAAGTTTGTATTTTAATTACTCACTTGAGTAATATCAGTAGTATGAGCAAAGAAATAAATAGAAGCGAAAGATTCGCTCAACTCGTAGGTCTTGAGTTAAAAGGCAATTTTGCGTCTCGAAATATCTCTCAGACGAAAATTGCTGATGAACTAGGTCATTCAAGGTCTGGTTATTCTAAATGGTTAAATGCCAAGCCGTCTATACCTTTAGAGGCTTTATTGAATACTTGCGAGCTTATAGATGCAGATCCACGTTCTGTAATTGACTCTGCATATTCTCGTTTAATATCAGAAATGGGAGAAAGAAGATTAGTTCCTAATCCTGCAAAGCCCGAGTCGAGTGCGTCTTCTGGTTCTGATGTGTCTTCTGTATCTTCAAACAACTTGGATGATGATTATGTGAGTCACGTTGCCGACATGATTGCTGCTGATCCTTCTCGTTTTGCTCTTATGGCTCATACCGACCCTAACAAATTCCTCGAATCCTCCACCCCTCGTGACTAAGAGAAAATAGGAGAGTAGTAATGGTAAGTTACAAGAAATCTGCCAGCAAACTCTTTGGAGTACATACTTTTACTATTGAGCCAGATAAAGCTGTAAGTGATGCCCCTCTGTCTGGCACTCGTAGGTACACTAAGTGCTCTGTTATTTCTATACCTCAGCCCAATAATCGTAAGCCTAAATTGGCAATAATGAGTCAGAAAGGTATAAAACTGCTAGAGGTTAGTCCTAGAAATTACGGGAAATATGCAATGCTTGAGCCTTTAGTTGGATGTTCTAGTGTTTCGCTTTCTTGGTGTGAAAAATATTCGCAATTTGGTGACGGCAATTCATACTTAGATTGCAAATTGTGTGTAGACTCTAAAAATAATTCAGCGAAAACAACTATTCCTCGAATTGTTCTTGATACCGAGACTACTGGCCTTGATCCTATAAAAGATGAAATTATTCAGCTTTCTATAATTGATGGCAATGGCGATACTCTATTGAACGAATATTACAAGCCAAAAAAGGTTACCGAATGGCCAGAAGCACAAAGAGTCAATGGGATTAGCCCAGAAGATGTAGCCAATAAAAAGCACATTGCTGAAGACTTTGACAAAATACAGGCAATTCTTGATGCTGCTGGAGAGGTGTGCGCATTTAATGCAGAATATGATTTAGCTTTTCTTGGTGAATTGGGATTTTATTTAGATGAAAGCAAAGTGACTGACACTATGCGGCAATACGGTAAAATCTTCTACGGTAAGCAATTTATCAAGCTCACAGTGGCAGCAGCTGAGTGTGATTATTACTATAATGCTCATGATTCGTTAGCTGATTGCAAGGCTACACTTGTTGTTCAAAATCGCGTGGATGAATATCTGCATGTAGGCAATAAAAGTAATGTAAATGAAAAACAAAATAATAATGCTTATGAGGAAGAACAAAACGTCAATATTCATAAAGAAGAGCAAAACGTCAATATCTATGAAGAAGAATTGCCAAGTGAGCATGTTCCTGCGAATCAATTTGTAAACAAAGGGCAACACCGTGCTAAAAAAGTTTTAACATCTAAAAATTATAATTTTAGAAGCTTTGTGAGGACTCTAATCACACTAGTGTGGATTGTAATTACAATACTGTGTACTCTAATTACAGTAGGACTTATTGCTGGTTCTCCGAAAGACCCTACAATGCTCATTGGTGCTACTTTTACAGGCACAGTAAGTGTAGTCTGCTATAAAAAAGTAAAAAAACTTAAGCAGAAGAAATCTTCTGAACCTCGTAATTAAGATACATAAAAACAAACTTATGAAAGGCGCGAGTGTGCAATCGTGAATTACTTCAACAAAGCTATACAGTAAATAAAAAACTAGAATCGCTTTTTTACGACGATTCTAGGAGTCTCCTTCTACACATGGCAGATGAGTTATTTATATTTTCTCATACGGCATGACATGTATTAAGACGTTTTGGTTGAGGTTACATTATGCTTCGTTTTGATTCGCTTTATGATGATGCCGCGCGCCTTGGTGTGCGCGTTGAAGAACGTCGCCTTTCTGGTAGTGTGTGCGGCTATTATTACGATGCTTGTAAGCTGATTCTTCTTGATGAGCGTTTGGCTGATCATCAGCGTTTGTGTACGTTATGCCATGAACTAGTTCATGCGGAGTACCGTGATGTTTCTTGTGGATTTGATTCGCGTTTTGAGACTCGTACAAGGCGCATAACGGCTTCTAGGCTTATTGACGATGTTGATTACAAGTTTGCGGAAGCAATGTATGGCACTGACGTTTGGCTTCTTTCCGAAGCTCTTGGCGTGACTTGTGATGTTATCCAGGACTATCGCTCTTTTCTTTCCACACCCGTCCTTGTGTGATGTCTTAATTATCATATAGATTTTTTCT